>JAJXSZ010000227.1 GCA_021784255.1 Pseudomonadota bacterium
GACTGCGGCCCCTGACCCTGCTGGTCGTCACCCGGCTGGTCGTCACCCGGGTCGGCCGCAAGCGGAATGGGCGGCGGCGCTGCTACGTCGCCGCCGCCAGCGTTTCCCCGACTTCGAGCAACCCGGGCTTGGCCCAGCGGATCGCGGCGAGCGCCAGCGCGTCGATCGTGTCCACCAGCGGCATGCCAAGCTCACGGTAGGGGCCGGCCAGGATGCCGAGCGGAATTTCCGTGCAGCCGAGGACCACGGCCCCGGCCCCACGCGCGGCCAGCGCGCGGACCGCCGAGGCGAGCGGCGCATAGGCCTCCGCCACGCGGTTGGCCTTCACCAGCGCGATCGCCGGGGTAACGCGCGCAGCCATCTCCTCGGCGCTCGGCTCGATGCAGCGCCAGCCCAGCGCCTCGAGCCGGTTCTGGTAAAGACGCATGGCGAGGGTGGTGGCGGTCCCCATGACCCCGACGGTGCCGGACGGCAGGACGCGGCGCAGCTCGGACGCGGCGGCTTCGACAATGTGCAGGATCGGCAGCCCCTCGCCCGCCATCTGCTCGTACCAGCCATGGGCGGTGTTGCAGGGGACGGCGACCGCCCCGCAGCCGGCGGCCCGCAGCCCGCGCAGGCCGCGCCGCAGCCAGGGCCAGGGATCTTCCGCGCCGGCGCCGCGCAGACGCGGCGGCACCCTCGGGTCCGACCAGAGCACGGCCGGGATCTGATCCTGGTCGCGCTGGGCCGGGGTCAGCAGCGTGAGGCGCGTCATGAAATGGGCACTGGCCAGCGGACCCATGCCACCCAGCACACCAAGGATGCATTCAGTGTTCTCGACCATGGCGCGAATCTCGCCGATGCTCGGCCAGACGCAAGAGGGGCGCATGCGCAAGATCGGAATTCCTCATATCGAGATCCAGGGACACCGCGGTGCGCGCGGCCTGTGGCCGGAAAACACCGCGGCGGGATTCAGCCGGACGGTGGCGCTGGGCGTGGACAGCATCGAGACCGACGTCGCGGTGACAGCGGACGGGGTCGCGGTGCTGAGCCACGATCCGGTGCTGCACCCGGACATGGCCCGGCTCGGCGATGCCTGGATCGCGCCGCCCGGCCCGGCGATCGCCGGCATGACGCTGGTGCAACTGCGCCGCTACGATGTCGGGCGGTTGCGGCCGGGCAGCCGGCTCGCGGCCCGTTTCCCGCGCCTGGTGGCGATGGACGGGCTTGGCCTGGCGACGCTGGCCGAGGGGCTGGCCGCGAGCGCCCCGGCCGTCCTCGACGTCGAAATCAAGACATTTCCCGACGGCGCGCACACGACCGTCGCGCCGGAGGTCATGGTCGATCTGGTCGTGGCCGGCGCGGTGGCAGCGCGAGCGCTGGAGCGGCTGGTGGTGCGCAGCTTCGACTGGCGGGCGCTCAGGCATCTGCGGTTGCACTACCCCGCGGTGCCGTGCGCGGTGCTGACCAGCCCGCAGACCAGCAACGCCACCTGGTGGGACCGGATCGAGCCGGCCGCCAGCGTGGTGGCAACGGTCGCGGGCTTTGCCGGCGCGGGGGCGACCTGGGCGCCGGAATGGGACAGCATCGGCGAGGCGGATGTCGCGCAGGCGCACAGTCTCGGGCTGCGCGTGGTGCCGTGGACGGTCAACGACCCGCAGGCGATGCGCCGGCTGCTGGCCTGGGGCTGCGACGGGCTGTGCACCGACGAGCCGGATGTGGCCCTGGCGGTGCGCGAGGAATTCAGCCCGCGGGCATGAAATGCGCCCGCGCGGAGGCGCGGGCAAGCAGAGCCCGGACCGCCGGGTTGCGCGGCGCCTCGGCGTCGACCAGCGCGTCCATCGGCATGAAGAATTCGTGCGTATGCGGCACCTGGCTCGCGGCGAAGCCGGCGTAGTGGCGCTGCTTCAGGGCGTAGAGCACGCGCACATCGCGAACCGGCAGGATCAGCGGCTGGCTCGGTTCGCCGATGATCACGCCGGTCGCGCGCCAGCGCGCCGCGGTGTCGTTGGGACTCACCGGCGCGAGTAGCCACGGCACCGGGCAGACCGCCATCAGCGAATGCGTGCTCGGCGCGAAGCGCGAGCGCTTGTCAAGCAAGTTCGGCAAGGTGCCGCAGGCCTCGATCGCCAGGATGTCGGCAAAGGGCTCGGCCGGCGTGCCGCCGAAATTGAGCCACAGCCCGTCTGGCAAGGTACGCATGCGGTCGCTGCCCGGAAGCTTGAGGTACGGCTCGTGGGCATTGGCGACATCGGCGGGGCGGCCGCGCAACCAGGCTTCTGAGCCGCCGCTGGCGCCGGGGAAGCCGGGCGGTCGCTGCGGCCAGGTACGCAGGCGCGCCCGCACCAGGGAATCAAGGCTCCGATAGCCCGGCATCCAAATCTCCTTTCGACGCGGCCTCATCGCCAAATAAGACAGACGCGGATTGAGGCTCGTCGTGTTTCTGCGACAAGAAACAGAAAATCATAAATACCGTCGAGCGCAAACAATTTTTACGGAATCAGAAGGTAACCTAAACGTTATGTAAACGATTCCGACGTTTCGGTTTCGTCAAAATAACATCAAACGATTTATTTTTTTGACGATTGGCGTGTGCTGGTGGCATAAAACAGCGACCGCCTGCCCCGTCGGCACGGTGACAGGCGGTTCACAGCAAACGCACGTTTGACGGAGAGTTGCGGTGGCCGCGCGGCCACCGCCCCGGGTCAGCGCTTCTCGACCGCGATGTAGTCGCGCTGCACCGCGCCGGTATAGACCTGCCGCGGGCGTCCGATGCGCTGCAACGGATCCTCGATCATTTCCTTCCACTGGCTGATCCAGCCGACGGTGCGGGCGACCGCGAACAGCACGGTGAACATGCTGGTGGGAAAACCCATCGCCTTGAGGATGATCCCCGAGTAAAAATCGACGTTGGGGTAAAGCTTACGGCTGATGAAGTAGTCGTCGCTCAGCGCAATCCGCTCCAGCTCCTGCGCCAGATCAAGAAGCGGATCGTCCTTGATACCGAGTTCGCGCAGCACCTCGTGGCAGGTCTGCTGCATGATCTTCGCGCGCGGATCGTAGTTCTTGTAAACCCGATGACCAAAGCCCATCAGCCGCGCGTGACCATCCTTGCCCTTCACCTTGGCAAGGAAGTCCGGGATGTTGCTGACATGACCGATCTCGCCCAGCATCTTGAGCACCGCCTCGTTGGCGCCGCCATGCGCGGGACCCCAGAGGCTGGCGATGCCGGCGGCGATACAGGCGAACGGATTGGCGCCGGTGGAGCCGGCGAGACGCACGGTGCTGGTTGACGCGTTCTGCTCATGGTCGGCGTGCAGGATCAGGATGCGGTCCATCGCCCGCGTCAGGATCTCGTTGTCCACCCAGCGCTCGGTCGGCACCGCGTTCATCATGTAAAGGAAATTAGCCGCGTAGCCGAGGTCGTTGCGCGGGTACATGAAGGGTTCGCCGATGGCGTATTTGTATGCCCAGGCGGCGATGGTCGGCACCTTCGCCACCAGGCGGAAGGCCGAGATGCGCCGCACCTCTGGGTCGTTGATGTCGAGACTGTCGTGATAAAAGGCCGAGAGCGCGCCGACCACGCCGCACATCACCGCCATCGGGTGCGCGTCGCGACGGAAGCCGTCGTAAAACCGCCGGAGCTGCTCGTGCACCATGGTGTGGCGCATGACACCGTGGTCGAACTCAGCGCGTTGGGCGGCGTCGGGCAACTCGCCGTTCAGCAGGAGATAGGCAACCTCGAGGAAGGAAGACTTCTCGGCAAGCTGTTCGATCGGATAGCCGCGATAGAGCAGAACGCCCTGGTCGCCATCGATATAGGTGATCTTGCTCTCGCAGGCCGCGGTGCCGCCATAGCCTGGGTCGTAGGTGAAGATACCGAGATCGGCATAGAGCTTGCGGATGTCGGCCACGTCGGGACCGATCGTCCCGTGTATCAGCGGCAGCTCCGTCGAACGGTTGCTGCCATCCATCGTGACCGTGACCTTGGCTCTGGTTGCCGCGTCGTTCATTCACCGCTCCTGTCCGGGGTTGGGCCACCCGGCGGGTGGTCCTGCTGCATAGCACAAAAGTACGAGGACGGCCCCGCCGGCGCAACCTCTGCCCCCGCAAGCCGGAAGCAGGACGCGCATCCACCGCTTGAAGCTGCGCCGGCAACGCTGCGGTCAGCTTCATTCGCGCCTCAGGCGCCGGCCAGCGCTCGCGGGGTCAGAAAAAGGCGTAGCCGCGCGGTACCGGGGGCCAGTGTATCCCAACCGCCGGGAATGGTGAATTCGGCGAGACAGGCGGTGGGGTAGCTGGCGCGCATGGCGGCCTCCGCCGCACCGCCGGCGCCGTCGGCCAGCAGGCGCGCCATGTCGTGCAGCCCAGGGTTGTGGCCGACGACCATCGCGCTGCGCACGGTCGGGCCGAGCTGGCGCAGCGCCGCG
>JAJXSZ010000020.1 GCA_021784255.1 Pseudomonadota bacterium
TGGCGGGGCTGTACGCCTAGGACGCCTTGCGTCCCGCCTCGCGTTGCGGCGCAATGGCCGGATGCTGGTAGCCCGTCGCAGCCTCATCGTCTCCGCCCAGGCGGCCGCCGGCAATCCGCTGCGCGGGCCGTATTTCATGGCGGCGATGGCGCTGGCCGCCGAGCAGGGGGGTGCGGCGGCGATCCGCGCCGAGGGGGTGGCGGACATCGCCGCCATCCGCGCGGCGGTGCGGGTGCCGATCATCGGCCTCATCAAGCTCGACCTGCCGGCCGAACAGGTACGCATCACCACCAGCCTCGCGGACGCGGCGGCGGCGATCGGTGCCGGGGCGGACATGGTGGCGATCGACGCGACGCTGCGGCCGCGCAACGGTCCGCCCGCGCGCGAGCTGATCGGGCGCATCCGCGCGGAGCTGGGCCGGCCGGTGCTGGCCGATGTCGCCACCCTTGCCGAGGGCGAGGCCGCCGCGGCGGCGGGGGCGGAGGCGGTGGCGACGACGCTCGCCGGCTACACCGAAGAGACCGCGGACCTCGCGGGCCCGGCGATCGCGCTGGTGCGCGCCCTGGCCGGGCGGCTCGGCGTGCCGGTCGTGGCCGAGGGCCACTACCAGGAACCAGCGCAGGTGGCCGCGGCGATCGCGGCCGGGGCGCACGCCGTCGTCGTCGGCACCGCGATCACCAACCCACGCGAAATCACGCGCCGTTTCGCTGCCGTGATGTCCGCCCGCGGGCCCGCCGCTTGAGCCTGCTGCTGACGCTCGATGTCGGCGGCTCGGCGTCGCGCTGGGTGCTGCGCGACGCGGCGGGCGAGCGCGCGCGGGGCGAGCTGCCGGCGGCCTCGGGGCATTTGTTCATCGCGGCGGAGGAGGCGCGGTTCCGCGCGCTCGCCGCGGCGCTGGCGCACGCGCTGCCGATGCGCCCTGCCCAGGTGTTGGCCGGCGTGACCGGGCTCGACGCGACGGCCCCGGAAGCGCGGCATGCGCGCGCGATCCTGGCCGAGGCGCTGGCGCTGCCGGAATCGGCCGTCGGCGTGACCAACGATGCCAACCTCGCCTATCGCACGGCGTTTGCGCCCGGCGAGGGACACCTCGTCTATTGCGGGACCGGATCGGTCGCGCTGCACATCCGCAGCGATGGCTCGGAGGTGCGCGCCGGCGGGCGGGGCATGCTGATCGACGATGCCGGCTCGGCGTTCTGGATCGGGCAGCGGGCGCTGCGGCGCGCCTGGCGCGAGCGCGAGGAGAACCCCGCAGCGCCGCTGTCACCGCTGGCACAGGTGCTCGCGGCGGCTATCGGCGGCGAGTCCTGGGATCACCAGAGGGGCTTCGTCTATGCCGGCGGGCGCGACGCGATCGCGCAGCTGGCGCGGGCCGTGGCGAGCGTGGCGCAGGCGGAGGACATCTTCGCCGACGCCGGGCGGGAATTGGCGCGGCTGGCGAATATTCTCATCCGCCTGGCGGGAGCGAAACCGATCGCGCTGGGCGGACGCGCGTGGCTGCTGCATCCGGCGATCGAGGCTAATTTCCGGGCCGCCCTGGCGGCCGGCGTGCCGATCCGCCACGGCGCGCCGGGCGCGGGCCCCGCCATCCTCTAGAGCCATATCCGACCAGTTAGAATCATCTGGTTAGAATCATCTGGCTGGATTTGTTGCTCGAGAAAACTTGCAATCCGGAGCAACCTGGCCCTAACCGCCCTGCCCGAGGACCCAGCCTTCCCAGCGCCGGATCGCGGGATCGTCGGGGATGTGGTCGGGTCGGGCGCCGTCGGCGACGGCGATGACGCACAGGACTCCCAGAACGCAATCGAAACGATCCTCGCCGGCGGCATCGGCGCCGAAGCCGTCCGCGAGGCGTTGCGCCAAGGTGCGCGACGGGCGGGCGGCGAGGCGGCGCATGGCGGCGCGGATCGCCGGAGCCATCGCGGTGCGGTCGGCCTGGCGGCGCTTGCTGCCCTGGCGGCGGACACCGAGCTGGACCATGGCGTCGGCGGGATAGGTCTCGGCGAGGACCACGCCGCCGGCCTCGGCCGCACCGGCGAGGAGCGCATGCAGCCCGCCCTCGAAGGGCCAAAGGTGCGGCGGGCAAGGCGAAAGCAGGGCCGGGATCAGCATGTCGCGCCAGGCCGAGAGGGCGGATTTACCGGCCTGGTTGGCGCCCAGGGTCCAGAACAGCGGCGCGCCGGCCGGGCGCGCACCGGTCGCCCGGTCGCAGGCGCGGCCCAGCGAGGGGATGGCGAGAGCGGCGGCATGGGAGGCGCGCGTCATGCCGGCGCGGCCGCGGCGTGGATAGAAGGGCCGGTCGGGCGAGACCTCCGCCAGCGTGTCGCAGACGCGGAAGAACCCTGGCCGCGCTGCGAGACCCTTCAGGAAAGCGACGAAGTCGGGTGCGCGCGCGTGGGCGGCGCCATAGGCGGCCGGCAGGCCGAGCGGGAAATCGACCCCCAGCACCACGCCGCCTCCGGCAGCGCGCGCGGCAAGCCGGGCCAGCAGCGTCGCGGGATCGCCCACCGCCTCGGGGGCGGCGAGGCGCCAACCGTGCGCAACGCGCTCGGCCACGGCCATCCAGCGCTTGCGCGCATCGACGCTCCAATCCGCGTGCGCGGCGAGGCGCGGCTGGACTTCGGCGAGCAGGGAGGGTCTAGAGAGGCTTATGCGCCCGGTCCAGCAGACGCGAGAACAACCCCGGCTTCTTCGGCGTTTCCCGCTTTTCCGCCGCCGCGGCCTTCTCCCGGTCCTTGGTGTCCCGGTCCTTGGCGGCGAGCCATTTGTCCAGGCTCATGCCGGCCTTGGCGGCCCGTTTCGCTTCGTAGGCGCGCTGTGCATCGGTCATCTGCTTCATGGGCGCCGCCTTAGCATGAGCCCCAGCCGATGACACCCCGGGCATGACCGCAAGGCTCAAATCGGCGATCTGGGTCCAGGCGACGCTGCGCGCGGGACTCAACGGGGTCGTGCTGCACAAGGGCGATCCGGATGCGGGCGGCCTCCTGGTGGTGCTGCGCGGCCGGCAGGGACTGGCGATTTTTTCGCGCATCACCGGGGCTGACGGCGAGCCGGCCTGGCTGCGCGCGGTGGGCCCGCAGCCGCTCGGGGAGGCGGAGGCGGAGGCCTATATCTCGCGCCAGACCGCGCGCGACCCCGATCTGTGGGTGATCGAGCTGGAGGTGCCGGATCTCGTTCTCCCCTTCGATGGCCGGGTCGTCGGCTGACGCCTGGCTCTGGTAGGGCCGCAACAGAGTGTTGCCGTTGCGCCACAGCCGACGCGGCGAATGTTGGCAATTCCGTGTCTGGACTGGCGGCTTCGCCGTCTTGAAGCTAATTACTCAGGGATGATTCGGGGCCACGCGGCCTCAGGTGCGTGGCTGCATGCGCCGAAAACGAACGGAGAAATTCATGAACACGCGTTCCATGCTGCTCGCCGCGAGCATTCTGGCCGTACCCGCCCTTGCCTCGGCGCAGCCGGTAAACGGCCTCTATGTCGGTGGCGGTCTCGGTCTCAACTTCCTCCAGTCGCTGCGGGCCACGCACAACCCGAGTGGCAACAAGTCCACCTGGGGCACCGGTGTCGGCCCGGTCGTCGTCGGCTCCATCGGCTGGGGCTTCGGCAACGGCCTGCGCGCCGAGCTCGAGGCGAACTTCCGCCACAACACCCTGCACAACAGCTCGCCGCTGTCGGGCGGCACGCTGCAGACCTATGGCGCGATGGCCAACGCCCTCTATGACTTCGATGTCGGCGCAGGCTGGATCTATCCGTATGTCGGCGTCGGCGTCGGCTACGAGGCCGAGAACCTCCGCGGCGGCCATGCCGGCAACCTGACCATCAACAACGGGACGAAGGGTGGCTTCGCCGCGCAGGGCATCATCGGCGCGGCCTTCCCGATCAGCTCCGCGCCCGGCCTGTCGGTGACCGCCGAATACCGGTTCATGGATGTGCTGCACAACCCGAGCTATTCCACCAGCGCCACTGGCGAGACGGTCAAGTTCGGCGACCAGCTGCACCACTCGATCCTGATCGGCCTGCGCTACGCGTTCAACGCAGCGCCGCCGCCGCCGCCGCCGGCCCCGGCTCCCGCCGCGGCCCCGGCGCCGGCGCCGGCGCGCACCTACCTCGTGTTCTTCGACTGGGATAAGGCGGACCTGACGGCCCGCGCCCGCTCCATCATCGCCGAGGCCGCCCAGGCTTCGACGCGGGTGAACACGACGCAGATCGAGGCCAACGGCTACACCGACCTCTCCGGCACCGCCGCCTACAACATGGGCCTGTCGATCCGCCGCGCCGACGCGGTGGCGGCCGAGCTGGTCCGCGACGGCGTGCCGAAGAACATCATCTACGTGAAGGGCTTCGGCGAGACCCACCCGCTGGTGCCGACGGCCAAAGGCGTGCGCGAGCCGCAGAACCGTCGCGTGGAGATCATCCTGAAGTAACGGCGAGCTTCTCGCCGGCGTGGGAAAGGGCGCCCTTGCGGCGCCCTTTTTCGTGCGCGGGGACCTGGTTTCGTGCGCGGGACCTGGCGGGTGCCGCTTCGGGCGCCGCGGCGGCCGCCAGGTCAGACTTGAATCAATCTTTGCAACATGAAACAACGTCGCCGTCCAAGCAAAACACACTCGATCAATGGAGGAATGTCCGATGTCACGCTCCCGCCCAGGGCCGAGCCCCTATGCGCTCGCGCTGCCGGCGCTCGCGCTCGCCGCCATCGGCCTCGCGACGACGGCCCCGAAGGCCATGGCGCAGGACCTGCAGATCGCGATCCCCGCCGAACTGACCGGCAGCGGTGCCTCCGTCGGCGTGCTGTGGCGCGACGGCGCCGAGATGGCGATCGACGAGCTCAACGCCAAGGGCGGCATCCTCGGCCACAAGCTCACCTACACGGTCTACGACACCCAGACCAATCCCTCGGTCTCGCGCGCGGTGATCCAGAAGGCGCTCGACGGGCATCCCTATGCCGTTCTGGGTCCGGTCTATTCCGGGTCCGTTATGGTCGATGAGCCGCTGACACAGAAGGCGGGGATCACGGAGATCATGGGCGGTGTCGCCGACAACCTCACCGCCGCCGGCGATCCCACCATCTTCCGCACCACGGCGGCGCAGTCGCAGGTGCTGATGCCCGCCGTGATCTATATGAAGGACACCCTGCACGCGAAGCGCGTGGCGATGATCTGGGTGAACGACGATTACGGCATCGGCGGACACAAGGCGATGCAGGCCGATCTCAAGAAGGCCGGGCTCCAGCTCGTGGTCGATGATTCCGCCGAAGCCGGGCAGATCAGCTTCGCGCCCGACATCCTCAAGATCCGCGCCGCCCACCCGGACGCGATCTTCGTCTACCTGCACGAGGAGGAGAACGCGCGGCTGATGAAGGGGCTGAAGCAGCAGGGCATCAAGAGCCCGATCATGGGCGGCACGGTCACCGATCAGCAGACGATCAAGCTCGCCGGCGGCGCCGCCGAGGGCGCGCTGTCGATCGGCGGGATGGACATCTCCGCCCCGGTGCCGGCGGTGGCCGCGTTCCACAAGCGCTTCCTCGCCCGTTTCCATGTCGAACCGGATCACAACGCGCTGCAGGCCTACATGGCGGTGTGGATGATCAAGGCCGGCACGGAGAAGATGGGCAAGGCGGACGCCAAGGGGCTCGCGGCGGCGTTGCACGGCATGACCATCACACCCGACAAGCAGCCCGGGATCCTGTTCCCGATGCACATCCTGGCGAACGGCGACATCGACAACGGCAGCCTGCTGACCACCGTGAAGGGCGGCCAACAGGTGGTGCTGAAGGTCATCCCACCGGCACAATGACGGCGACCGTCTGACGCGAGAGCACCGTTGTTCTGGCTCCTCGCGCAACTGCTCGTCGCCGGCCTGGCGATCGGGGCGATCTACGCCCTGATCGCGATCGGCTTCTCGCTGCTGTGGCAGGGAGCGCAGACGGTCAACTTCGCGCAGGGTGATTTCGTTTCGCTACCGGCCTTCGCGATCCTCGGCTTCACGGCGCTCGGCCTGCCGCTCTGGCTCGCGATCCCCGCCGCTCTCGCGGTAGCGGTCCTGGTGCTCGGCCTGCTGTTCAAGCGCGTGCTGGTGCAGCCGATGCTGCACCATGGCGTGCTGCAACTGGCGATCGCCACCATGGCGCTCTCGATCTTCCTCGAGAACGTCCTCAAGGATACGGGCGGCGCCGAGGCTTACCCGTTCCCCGGGCTTACGGGCGGGTTCAACCTCGGGGCGCTGTTCCTCGACTGGCAGAGCCTGACGGTGCTTGCGGTGACGGTGGTGACGGTCAGCGCGCTCAATGCGTTTCTCTCGCGCACACGCACCGGGCGGGCGATGCAGGCGACGGCGCAGAACCCGTCCGTGGCGCGACTGCTCGGCATCGATGTCGAGCGCATGATCATGCTCACCTTCGTCATCAACGCGGTGCTGGTAACGCTCGCGGCGGTGCTGATCAGCCCGGTCTATCTGGTGAAGTTCGATAATGGCGGGCAGATCGGGCTCACCGCCTTTTCGGCCGCAATCGTGGGCGGCTTCAACCAGGTGCGCGGGGCCGTCGTCGGCGGGCTGCTGCTCGGCGTCGTCGAGACCTTTGCCGCGACCTATGGGCCGGATCAATACCGGACCGCCGTGCCGATGGTGCTGCTGATCCTGTTCGTGCTGTTCCGCCCGCACGGTCTGCTCGGCCGGCGCGAGGAGCGGCGGGTATGATGCGCGGACGCCCCGGCGCGCTGCTGGCAACCGCGCTCGCGGGGATTCTCGCGGTCGGGCTGCTTAGTTTCGTACTCGAACCATATGGGGTTTATCTGCTCTCGCTGTGGGCGGTGTATACGGTCGCGGCGATCGGGCTCAACCTCACGCTCGGCTATGCCGGGCAGATCTCGCTGGCGCAGGCGACTTTCGTCGGCGTCGGCGCCTATGCCACCGCGCTGCTGATGCCGCATGGCTGGCCATTCGGCGCGACGCTGGCGCTGGCGGGCGGGCTCTGCTTCGGCCTCGGCCTCCTGTTCGGGTTCCCGGCACTGCGGGTGCAGGGGCATTACCTCGCGTTCGTGACGCTGGCGCTGACCACGCTCGCCTTTCTCGTCATGCGCAACGAGGCGTGGCTGACCGGCGGGGTGCAGGGCATCGCGCATATCGCGCGGCCGGTGCCCTTCACCTCCGGGCGCGCCTTCCTGATGCTCTGCCTCTTGGTGCTGACGCTGGTCACCGTCGCGACCTGGTGGCTGCTGCGCTCGCCGTGGGGGCGCGCCTTCATCGCGCTGCGCGAGAACCCGATACGGGCGGCAAGCCTCGGCGTGGACGTGCGCGGCTACACGTTGCTCTCGTTCGCCATCGGCGCGGCGCTGGGCGGCGTCTGTGGCAGCCTCTATGCACCGCTGGTGCAGTACGTGGAGCCCTCGCCCTTCGCGCTCGCCCTGTCGCTGTCGCTGCTGCTGATGGTGGTGGTGGGCGGCTCCGGCTCCTTCCTCGGGCCCTATGTCGGCGCGCTGGTCGCCGTTCTGCTCCCGGAATGGCTCCGCTTCATGCAGGATTACTACCTGGTGGTGTATGCCATGGTGGTGATGCTGCTGCTCGCGGTATGCCCGGATGGGCTGGTGGGCCTGGCCGGGCGGATGCTCGACCGGCAGCGGCGCGGGCACCCCGCAGAGCCGGCCGATGGCGGGAAGGCATGACGCCGGCTGGCCCCACGCCCGGGACGCCGGTGCTGGAGGCGCGCGACCTGCATCGCAGCTTCGGCGGCGTGCGCGCCGTCAACGGCATTTCCTTCAGCGTGGCGCCGGGCGAGATTCTGGGCGTGATCGGGCCCAACGGATCGGGCAAGTCGACGCTGTTCAACTGCCTCCTGGGCCAGCTCCCGCCCTCGGCCGGCCAGGTCCTGCTCGACGGCGAGGACGTGACCGGGATGACGCCCGCCGCGCTCAACCGCCGCGGCGTCTCGCGCACGTTCCAACTGCTGCAGGTGTTCCCTCAGCTTTCGGTGCGCGAGAACCTGATCCTCGCGGGACAGGAGCATGTGGGCAGCCGGCTCGGGCGGCTGTTCGGCCGGCCCGATGCGGGGTTGACCGCCGCCGCTGAGCGCATGCTGCACCTGTTCCGGCTCGAGGCGCTGGCCGATCTGCTCGCTGGCGGGCTGAGCTACGGGCAGCAGAAACTGCTCGATGCCGCGATGGCGTTCATGGCCGGGCCGCGGCTGGTGCTGCTCGACGAGCCGGCCGGCGGCGTCAACCTGACGCTGCTCGGCGCTTTCCGCGAGCGGCTCAGGGCGATGAACCAGGAGGCTGGCAGCACCTTCGTCGTCATCGAGCACAACATGGATTTCGTGATGTCGCTGTGCACGCGGGTGATCTGCATCGCCGAGGGGCAGATCATCGCCGATGGCAGCCCGCAGGCAGTGCGCGAGAATCCGCAGGTGATCGAGGCCTATCTTGGCCACTGACGCGACCCGGGCAAAAGATCCCGGCGCGGTCCTGCAACTGCGCGCGGTGGTCGGCGGCTACGGCCGCATGACCATCCTCAACGGCTGCAGCTTCGACGTCGCGCGGGCGGCGATCACGACCGTGATCGGGCCCAACGGGGCGGGCAAGTCCACCTGCTTCAAGGCGGTGTTCGGCATGCTCGCGGTGCGCTCGGGCCAGATCCTGCTCGACGGCGAGGACGTGACCAACGCGACGCCGCGCGCGATGATCGGGCGCGGCGTGTGCTATGTGCCGCAGGGACGCAACATCTTTCCCGAACTGTCGGTCGTCGACAATCTGGAACTCGGCGGCGTGCCGCTCGGAAGTGCGGCGGCGATGCGCCCGCGCGTGGAGACGGCGCTCGACCGCTTCCCGGTGCTGCGCCAGAAGGCGCGCGCGCAGGCCTCCACGCTGTCGGGTGGGCAGCAGAAACTGCTCGAGATTGCGCGCGGGCTGATCGCGGAACCGAAGCTGATCCTGATCGACGAGCCGTCGATCGGGTTGTCACCGATGATGGTCGCGGAGGTGTTCGCGACCTTGCGGGGGCTGCGCGACCAGGGCGTCTCGGTGCTGATGGTCGAGCAGAACGCCAGGAGCGCGCTCGAGATTTCCGATTACGGCATCGTGCTGGAGAGCGGACGGATGCGCATGCAGGCCGGCGCGCGGGCGCTGCTCGACGACCCGCGCGTGGGCCAGCTTTTCCTTGGCGCCGACGTGGATCTCTGAACCCCGCCGCTCAGTTGCAGGTGGCGAACCGGTACGGCTGGTCGATCGGCTTGGCGCTGGCGTAGGAGGCCAGCTGCGACGCCGATTGCAGCGCCAGCACATCGGCGAAGCGGCCGACATTCTGCTCGCAGAACGTCACCCCCTCCTGGGTGCCGATCTGGCTCTGGGCGTTGGCGAGCGCGGTGATGTAGTTGTCGTGCTCCGCCTGCGCCGAGCGGCCGTAATTGCGGCGGAAATAGCCGGCGAGCGTCCTGTCGTCGGCGGTGAGCGCGGCGCGGTAGCGCTCGACGA
This sequence comes from Pseudomonadota bacterium, assembly GCA_021784255.1. Taxonomy (GTDB): domain Bacteria; phylum Pseudomonadota; class Alphaproteobacteria; order Acetobacterales; family Acetobacteraceae; genus JAJXXT01. The sequence goes on from JAJXSZ010000020.1 coordinate 9,454, forward strand.
AGCTGTTGTACTGGTCACGCGCGTCGCAGGAGAGGGCAGTGACCATCAGCCGGCTCTTCAGTCCCTCCACCTCAATCGCGGTGAGTTCCGGCGGCTGGGCGCAGTAGGGGGCGGGCGGCGCGTCGATGTGGCCGACCGGAAGCGCTGCCTGGGGAGCGGGCGCATGCGCCCGATGGGCGCAGCCGAACAGCAGCAACAGGCCAGCGGCGAGGGCGGGGACGGCGATCAGACGCATGCAGGGCTCCGGGACAGGCGGCGCTGTGAAAAGCGGCTTGTGGGGCGGGTTGTGGGCGTGGGGTTGAGGTAGCGGAGGCGGCGGTGGCTGTGCAACCGCGCCGTCCGGCGCGGCCATGACGCGTGGCAGGCGGCAATCGCGGCGGTTGCACGGCGGACGCATCTGCTATGCTGGTTTGCGAAAGGCCAGAAGGAGCTTTGATGGCGGAACGGAAACCGGCGGCCGAGGCGACGCCGCTGTTCGCCGGCTATGCGCCGGGGCCCTATTTCTGCGAGCTGACGGCCCCGCGCGAGGGCGATGGCGGCGCCCTGGGCGTGGTGCGGGCCAGGCTCGCCGCGATCGGCATCGAGGCGCTGCGAGCCCGCGCCGCGGCGGCCGAGGGCGACCTGATCGACCTCGGCGTCACCTTCACCGTCTATTCGGACGCCGCCGCGATCGACCGCATCCTGCCCTTCGACTGCATCCCCCGCATCATCACCGCCGGCGAGTGGGACCGGATCGAGCGCGGCGTGAAGCAGCGCGTGGCGGCGCTGAACCTGTTCCTGCACGACATCTACCATGAGCGGAAAATCCTCGCCGACGGCGTCCTGCCGCGCGACCTGGTGCTGGGCAATGCGAATTACCGGCCGGAGATGGAGCATTTTCCCGTTCGCTTTGGAACCTACGTGCATATCTGCGGAACCGACATCGTGCGCGGGCGCGATGGCGATTTCATGGTGCTGGAGGACAACGCGCGCACGCCCTCGGGCGTCTCCTACGTGGTCGAAAACCGGCACCTGATGAACCGCACCTTCCCCGACCTGATGGCGGGGATGAAGCTGCGGCCGGTGGACGACTACGGCCGGCGGCTGCATGCGGCGATGGCGGAGATCGCGCCCGCGGGGGTCGATGACCCGCAGGTCGTCCTGCTGTCGCCCGGCATCTACAACTCCGCCTATTTCGAGCATGTGTTCCTGGCGCGCGAGATGGGCGTGCCGCTGGTAGAGGGAGCGGATCTTGCGGTCGAGCAGGACCATGTGTGGATGCGCACCACGGCGGGGCTGCGGCCGGTGCACACGATCTATCGGCGCATCGGCGACGACTTCCTCGACCCGACGGTGTTCCGCCCGGAAAGCCTGCTCGGCGTGCCGGGCCTGATCGGCGCCTGGCGGCGCGGCAACGTGACGCTGGCCAACGCGGTCGGCACCGGGGTCGCGGACGACAAGGCGGTCTATGCCTACATGCCGCGCATCATCCGCTACTACCTGGGCGAGGAAGCGATCCTCGCCAACGTGCCGACCCATACCTGCCGCGAGCGGGGGGGGCTCGACTACACGCTGGCCCATCTTGCGCAGCTGGTGGTCAAGCCGGTGGGCGAGAGCGGCGGCTACGGCATCACCATCGGACCGCGGGCCAGCCGGGCGGAGCTGGAGCGGGCCCGCGCGGCGCTGCTCGCGGAGCCGGCAAAATGGATCAGCCAGGAGGTGATCGACCTTTCCGTCGCGCCGACCCTGACCGAGAGCGGCGTGCGGCCGCGGCACCTCGATCTGCGCCCCTTCGCCGTGACCGGGCGGGAGAGCTGGGTGCTGCCTGGCGGGCTGTCGCGGGTGGCGATGAAGGAAGGGTCGCTGATCGTGAACTCATCGCAGGGCGGCGGATCGAAGGATACCTGGGTGCTCGCGGCGGAGGCCGGGTGATGGCGCGCGAGCCGGTGATGCTGGCGCGCTATGCCGAAGGGCTGTTCTGGATGGCGCGCTATCTCGAGCGGGTCGAGAACATGGCGCGGCTGATCGACGTCACGCAGGGGTTCGAGAGCCCGGGGCGGGAGGCGGAAAGCTGGTACGCGCTGGTGCAGATCAACGCCGACGAGGAGAATTTCGCGCGGCTCGGCCACACGCCCGGCGCCGAGGCGGTGAAGGCGTTCTACCTGGCCGACGCGGCGAACCCGACGTCCATCCCCGCCTCACTCGAGGCCGCGCGCTACAACGCAAGCACGCTGCGGCCGCTGATCTCGACGGAGATGTGGCGCCAGCTCAACATGTTCCATCGCGCCATGTCGGCGATCGCGCCCGAGGAAATGCAGGGCGACCGCCTGTCGCGCCTGTGCACGCGCGTCAAGGAAGGCGTGCAGACGCACACCGGCATCACCGAGGGCACGTTCTTCCGCGACCAGGGCTGGCTGTTCTACCGGCTCGGGCGGCTGATCGAGCGCGCGGATCAGACGACGCGGCTGCTCGACATCCGCTACCACCTGCTGACGGCGCCGAACGGCGGCGAGGACCGACGCGTGGCGGAGCTCGAGCGCTGGGGCGGCGTCTTGCGCGCGGCAGCGGGCTACCACGGGTTCCGGCGCGTGGCGCCGCCAGGGTTCGCGCCGGCGGACGTGGTGGCGTTCCTGCTGGTCGATCGCGGGTCGCCGCGCAGCGTCGCGCTGTGCGTGAGCGAGATGGAGGCGTGCCTGGGCGAGCTGCGCGCGCGCTATGGGCTGCGCGGCACCGTCGACGCGCTCGAACTGGCGGAGGAACTGCGCGCGGCGCTGACCGGGCGGCCGGTCTCGCGCATCATCGAGGGCGGGCTGCGCGCCTTCCTCGACGCGGTGCAGCAGAACCTGAATGCCCTGGCGGCGGCGATCGGCACCGCGTTTTTCCGCGACTGGCGGCCGAACGCCGCATCCTAGAGCGACCTCCGGTCGGCCTCAGCCGGTCCGGCTCAGGCCGACCGCAGATAAGTTGCTCCAGATACTAAGTTTCCTAGAGCAGGAAAGCCGACCTGATGATGCTGTCCGGTCGGCTATTGCTCTAGCCGGGATTTGGCGACGGCCGCGCGCTGGCGCAGAATGGGCCGAACCCAGCCACCAGCAAACGGAGACGCTTCATGTCCGCTGCGACCTATCCCGAGATCTCGCTTTTCATCGATGGCGCCTGGACCAAGGCGGCCGGCGGCAAGCACCTGACGGTGCTGAACCCGGCCACGAGCGAGCCGCTCGGCACCGTCGCGCATGCCGGGAAGGCCGATCTCGACCGCGCGCTGGAGGCGGCACAGAAAGGCTTCGCGGCATGGCGGAAGGTTTCCGCTTTCGAGCGGGGCAAGGTGCTGAAGCGCGCCGCGGCACTGATGCGCGAGCGCGCCGACAGCATCGCGCCACTGATGACGATGGAGCAGGGCAAGCCGGTGGCCGAGGCCAAGGGCGAGCTCCTGGTCGGCGCCGATGTGATGGACTGGTTCGGCGAGGAAGCCCGGCGCGCCTATGGCCGCGTGATCCCGGCGCGGGCGGATGGCGTCTACCAGCTCGTCATCAAGGAGCCGGTGGGGCCGGTCGCGGCGTTCACGCCGTGGAATTTCCCGGTGAACCAGGCCGTGCGCAAGCTCTCCGCGGCGCTCGCCGCCGGCTGCTCGATCATCCTCAAGGGCCCGGAGGAAACGCCGGCCTCCTGCGCGGAGCTGGTGCGCGTCTTTGCCGATGCCGGCGTGCCGGCGGGGGTGGTGCAACTGGTCTACGGGATTCCCGCGGAGATTTCGGAATATCTCATTCCGCATCCGATCATCCGCAAGATCTCGTTCACCGGCTCGACGGCGGTGGGCAAGCAACTCGCCGCGCTGGCGGGACTGCACATGAAGCGCGTGACGATGGAGCTCGGTGGCCATGCGCCAGCCCTGGTGTTCGAGGACGCCGACATCGATGCCGCGGCGAAGATTCTCGCCGCCAACAAGTTCCGCAACGCCGGCCAGGTCTGCATCGCGCCGACGCGCCTGCTGGTGCAGGAGAGCGTCTATGAGAAGTTCGTCGATCGTTTCGTGACCATCGCCAAGAACATCAAGGTGGGCAGCGGGCTCGACGCCGGCACGACGATGGGGCCGCTGGCCAATGCCCGACGGATCACCGCGATGGAAGGCTTCGTCGCCGATGCGGTGCAGAAGGGGGCGACGCTGCGCACCGGCGGCAAGCGCATCGGCAACAAGGGCAATTTCTTCGAGCCTACGGTGCTGACCGAGGTCACGACCGACATGCGCGCGATGAACGAGGAGCCGTTCGGGCCGCTGGCGTTGGTCGTCGCGTTCAAGAAGACCGAGGAAGCGGTGGCGGAGGCCAACCGCCTGCCCTACGGGCTCGCCGCCTATGCCTATACGCGTTCCGCGACCACCGCGAACAAGGTGGCGACGGCCGTCGAGTCCGGCATGATGTCGATCAACCATCACGGGCTCGCGCTGCCGGAAGTGCCGTTCGGCGGGATGAAGGATTCCGGCTACGGCTCGGAGGGCGGGCTCGAGGCGATGGAAGCCTATCTCAACACCAAGTTCGTGACGCAGGCCTCGGCATAACCGACGGCGGGCGGTGAACCGTTCCGGTGGCCGCGTGCCGCCGGAACGGTTTTTCTTTGCCCGCAGCTAGAGCAATATCCGACCAGATAGAATCATCTGGCCTGATTTCCCGCTCCAGGAAACTTGGAATCCAGCGCAGCCGCCGATCTGCCCGAGCCGGACCGGCTCAGACCGATCGGAGGTTGCTCTCGAGTTTCCGACCGCCCTGCCAGACCGCTGCGACGTTCCAGCCAGCGTCCAGGGCAACGAGATCGGCGCGCATGCCGGCCGCGATACGGCCGCGATCGCCGAGGCGCATCGCCGCGGCGGGGGTCGCGGTCGCCATGCGCAGGATCGCCCCGTCCGTGGCGAGCCGCAGCGCGCGGGCGCGGCGCGCCGCCTCCACCATGGTCAGGTGCGCGCCGGCGAGCGTGCCGGCGGCATCGATGAGGCGGCCATCGACCAGGCGGATCTGCCTGCCGTCGAGCTCGAAACTGGTGCAATCGCAGGCGGCGGTGGCCATCGCATCCGAAACCAGAAAGGCGCGATCCGGACCGAGCAGGGCGATGGTGGCGCGCAGACTCGCCGCGTCCACATGATGGCCGTCGGCGATGAGCCCGGCGAACAGCCTGGTTCCTGCCGCGGCCAGCGACATCGCGCCGCCGACCGGGCCGGGGGTGCGCGAGGCGAAGGGCGGCATCGCGTTCCACAGATGCGTGCAGCCGCTGAGCCCCTCCCCGGCCGCGGCGGCAAGGCGCTGGGGCTCGGCCTCGGTGTGGCCAGCGAAGACGACGGCGCCGCCTGCCACGAGACGGGCGATCAGGCCGCCGGCGACACATTCCGGCGCCAGGGTGACGAGGAGCGGGAAGCCGGGCGCGAGCGACGCCGTGTCCGCCTGCGTCATCGTCACGATCGCGGATCGACGGTGGATGCCGGGGCGCTGCGGGCTGATGAACGGGCCTTCGAGATGCAACCCGGCGAGCCCCGGCACACGCGCCGCAAGGGCGTTGGCGATGGCGGCGACGGCGGCCGCGCGCCTGGCGGCATCGTCGGTGATGAAGGTGGCGAGGATCGAGGTCGTTCCGGCCGCTGCGTGAGCGGCGGCGATGCGCGCGAGCCCCGCCGGCGTCGGCTCGGCATTGAACATCACGCCCCCGCCGCCGTTCACCTGCAGGTCGATGAAGCCGGGGACGAGAAGTTTCGCGTGCTCGACCACGACGCCGGCGGGCGGCGTGTCGACGATGGCGCCGATGCGCTCATCCTCGATCAGCACCGTCACGCCAGCGCGGAAATCGGTCCCGTCGAACAGGCGCTCGGCCGCGATCGCCCTCATCCGAGCGACGCCAGCGCCGCGCGCAACTGGCCGTCATGGCGCGCGAGCAGGTCCGCGGCAGCGTCGGCGGGCACGCCGGCGAGCACCAGCACCGCCGGCTTGACGCGCCCGCCGGTCGCGGCGAGCGCCGCTTCGGCCGCCGCTTCGTCGGCGCCGGTGAGATGGCGGAGCATGCGCCGGGCGCGAGCGCGCAGCTTGGCGTTGCGCGCCAGCATGTCGACCATGAGACCGCGATGCACGCGCCCGAGGCGCAGCATCAGCAGCGTCGAGAACAGGTTGAGCATGATCTTCTGGGCTGTTCCCGCCTTCATTCTCGTCGAACCGGCCAGCACCTCCGGCGCTGTCTCAGCGAGCAGCACGTGCTCGGCGGCCCGCGCCATCGGACCAGGGCTGTTGATCACGGCAATGGTGAGCGCACCCCGCCCGCGGGCCGCCTCGATGGCCGCGAGCGTGTATGGCGTGGCGCCGCTGGCCGCGACGCCAAGCAGCACGTCGCCGCTTCCGAGCCGGTGGCGGGCGACGGCCTCGCGGGCCGCATCGGCATCGTCCTCGGCGTTCTCGATCGCGGTGGTCAAGGCGGCCTCGCCGCCCGCCAGCAGCAGCACGACCCGCTCGGCCGGCCAGTCGAAAGTCGGCGTCAGTTCCGCTCCGTCCTGCACGCCGAGCCGGCCGGACGTTCCGGCCCCGGCATAAGCGAGGCGCCCACCGGCGGCGAGCAGCGGCACGGCGGCGGCGACCGCCTGCTCGATCGCGGGCAGGGCCGCGCGCACCGCGGCGGCGGCGGTCATCTGCCCCTCCCACATCGCGGCGAGTGCCGCTGCGGGCGGCCAGGCATCGAGATCGGTGAAGCGCGGATCGACCGACTCGGTCGCCGGCAGGGGTGATGGCGCGATCATTCCACGCCCACCTCCAGCACAGTCATGGGAAAAAACCCTTTACGCGGCAGTGGAATCGCTGTTAGCACGCGCCGGTTCGCCGGCTCCTGCGGGGCCGTGCGATTCGCCGCAGGCCCAGCCTGGGCGATTTCCACCGAGCGCGGACATGGCCGCGCCTCAAGAGAAGGATGCGAAACGCATGTCAAAGGCTTTTCTCGCTCAGGTGCTGCAGGATTCGGCATCGCTCACCGGCACCGCCGCAACCCGCGCGGCTGGCGACCTGATGGACGCGATCGTCAAGCAACTCAAGAAGGAAGGCAAGTTCACGCTGCCGAGCTTCGGTACGTTCACGGTGCGCAAGACCAAGGCCCGCAAAGGGCTGAACCCGCGCACTGGCGAGGCGATCAAGGTGAAGGCCGGCAAGACCGTCCGCTTCAAGGCATCGCCGACGCTGAAATCCGCCGTCTGAACGGCGGATTTTCCAGAGAGTGCCGGCCAAAGGGCTTCGGGATGCCAGCATTCCGGAGCCCTTTTCGTTGCTGCGGGCCGGCCGGTCGCTCGGGCCGGGCGGCACCGCGCCCCGCGCCACAGCGGCGTGGCGCTGAGCATCGCCTCCGCGGGACCGGCCCGGTTTCATCCATTCCAGCCGTCGCGCCGCAACTCCAGCCTGGCAATCGACATGCGGTGCACCTCATCGGGTCCGTCGACGATGCGCATCGTGCGCCCGCGCGCCCAGGCATTGGCGAGGCCGAAATCCTGGCTGACGCCGGCAGCACCGTGCGCCTGGATGGCGCGGTCGAGCACGCGCAGCACCATGCGCGGCGCGACGACCTTGATCATGGCGATCTCGGCACGCGCCGCCTTGTTGCCGACACGATCCATCATGTCCGCGGCCCTGAGCGTCAGCAGGCGCGCCTGCTCGATCTCCATGCGGGAATCGGCGATCCACTCCATGACGACGCCGTGCTCGGCAAGCTTGCGGCCGAACGCGGTGCGGGACTTCGCGCGCGCACACATCGCTTCCAGCGCGCGCTCGGCGACGCCGATCTGGCGCATGCAGTGATGAATTCGCCCGGGGCCGAGGCGGCCCTGTGCGATCTCGAACCCCCTTCCCTCGCCCAGCAGGATGTTGCCTGCGGGAACACGGACATTGTCGAAATCGACCTCGGCATGGCCGTGCGGCGCGTCGTCGTAGCCGAACACCGAGAGATGGCGCATCACGGTCACGCCCGCGGTCGCGCGCGGCACCAGCACCATCGATTGCTGGCGGTGCCTGGGCCCGGCGGGATCGGTCTTGCCCATGACGATGAAGATGGCGCAGCGCGGGTCCATTGCGCCTGAGGTCCACCATTTGCGCGCGTTGATGACGTAGTTCTCACCGTCGCGCTCGATGCGGGCCTCGATATTGGTGGCATCCGACGACGCGACGGCGGGCTCCGTCATCGCGAAACCGGAACGAATTTTTCCGTCGAGAAGCGGTTCGAGCCATTCCCGCTTCTGCATATCATTTCCATAACGCAACAATGTTTCCATGTTGCCGGTATCGGGGGCGGCGCAGTTGCAACATTCGGGGCCGATCGGCGAGCGGCCCATGATCTCGGCAAGCGGTGCGTATTCGAGGTTGGTGAGGCCGTCGGGATGCTCGGCGGCGGGCAGAAACAGGTTCCATAGCCCCGCCTCGCGCGCGCGCGCCTTCAGCTCCTCCATCACCGCAGGCTCGTGCCAGCGATCGGCCATCGCCGCCTGCTGCGCGGCAAAGACCGGCTCTGCGGGATAGACGTGGCGCTCCATGAAGGCGATCAACCGCTCGCGCAGCGCCTCGACCTTTGGCGAATGAGTGAAATCCATGGCGTTCCTCCTGCCATGCTGCCTAGAGCAACCGCCGGTCGGTCTGAGCCTGTCCGGCTCAGGCAGACCGGAGATAAGTTGCTCTGGGCTCCAAGTTTCCTAGAGCACGAAATCCGGCCAGATGACTCTATCTGGTCGGGGATTGCTCTAGCGCAGCGCGGCGCTGAGGGCTACGGGATCAGCGGCTCGTGGCGACGGCGAGGATCTGCCCGCCTGGCGTCTGGAGGATGGCGGCGAGGCGCGCGCCGGCGGGGCGCGCGAGCAGCACGCGTTCCGCGGCCCCCTGCCAGCCCGCGGCCAGCGTGACGGAGCGGACGATGTCGGCTTCGCGCAGGGTGCGGCCGGCGTTCTCGCCACGGCCGATCGCGGTACTGTGGTGCGGATCGTAGCCGAACAGGAACAGGCGGGCCTCGCCCCCGGGTGCGCCCGCGCTGCCGGCGCCGACGCGGATTTCGACGCCGCCCGGCGTCGCGTGCAGCGCCAGGGCAACGCGCTGGATGGGGCGGGCGTCGCGGATCGCCCGCCGCGCGCCGCGCGCGTCCGAGCCGACCAGGGCCTGGCGGCCATCGACAACCAGTTCCGGCGTGAACAGGCCACCGGCGAAATGGCGGGCATAGCCGCGCTGGCGTGCGTCCGCGGCGACCAGCGACCAGGGATCGCGCCAACCGCCCTGGTTCCAGTAGGTGACATGCAAGCCCAGCGCGAGCACGTCCGCACCCGGCGCGAGGCGGGCGAGGAGACGGTCCGCGGGCGGGCAGGAGGAGCAGCCCTCGGAGGTGAAGAGCTCGAGCACCACCGGGCGGGACGGCGCCGCGGCGGGACCGGCGAAGGCGCCGCGGGCAAGGATGGCGAGCGTGAGCGCGGCGAGAAGGCGGCGGGCGGACATCCTGTTTCTCCGCGGGCCATGCGCGGCCCGACGCCAACGTAACCGGGCGGGGTCGCGCATGTTACGCCGATAAGGCGTGGTTATCCTTTGGGTTACATCCGCTGTCGATACTGCCACCCGCCATGGAGGCGAGGCCGCGCGCAAGCGCCGCGAGGAGACGGATGACCCAGACATTGCCGGACGCGATCCGGCGCGCGCTGCGCGGCGTGGCGGTGCTGGCACTGCTTGCGGCACCCGCGGCCAGCGCGACGAGCCTGCGCGACCTCGGCTTTGCCGACGGGA
>JAJXSZ010000228.1 GCA_021784255.1 Pseudomonadota bacterium
CCGGCAGCAGATGCGAGCGGCAGACGATGGTGACGGCCACGCCGAAGCGGGCGAACATCTGGCCGAGTTCGCAGCCGATCACGCCGCCGCCGATGACGAGCAGGGACTTCGGTAGACGCTCCAGGGCGAGCGCTGCCGTGCTCGTCAGAAACGGCACGTCGGCGGCGCCCGGAATAGGCGGCACCGCAGGCGCGGCGCCGGTCGCAATGACCACCCGATCGGCGGGAAACACGTCGCCCGCGGCTTCGACGCCGTCGCCGGTAAAGCGGGCGGCGCTTTCGACATAGCGGATGGTGTCATATTCGGGCAGCAGCGCTGCGTATTTCGCCCTGCGCAATCCAGTGACGAGCGCCTCCTTCTGCGCCATCAGCGCGGGCCAATCGGTCAGCTGCGCGCTGGCGGAAAGCCCGGCAAAGCGGGCGGCCGTCTTGCAGTGATGCAGGGCCTCGGCGGCGCGAATCAGCGTCTTTGACGGCACACAGCCGATATTGACGCAGGTGCCGCCGATCGTGCCAAAGCCGATCAGCGCCACGCGCGCGCCAAGCTCGCTGGCACGGATGGCGGCCGAGAACCCGGCGGAGCCGGCGCCGATCACCACGAGATCGGGCGTGGATTTGCGCGCGGGTGAGACGGCGCAACAATCATGCGTGGTCACGGCATCCATGGCGATCAACTCCCTGAAGGCGAACGGCGCGAGGACAAGCCTTCCGCCCCTCAGCCGTTGCTGGGCTTGCCCACGTCCGCCGGGTAGCCGCGGTCAGTCACCGCCTTGATCAGTGCGGCGGGCGAGGTTTCGGCGGCGTCGTAGGTCACCATCGCGGTGACATCTGCGTCCCCGTTCGGCTGGCTGACCTGCACGGCGGAAACGCCCTTCACGTGCGCGAGCGTGCTTTTGACGATCGGGCCGCACAGCACGCAGCCGGCGTGATGTACGTCGAGCACCACCGTCGTGTCGGCGGCGCGGGCGGCGAGCGGCGCGGCCAGCAGGCCAAGGGCGAAGGCGGTGGCGAAGAGGCGATGAGCCATGGAAATCTTCCTGTTGTGGCGGTTCGGTCAGGACGCGAGGAGGGCACGGATGACGTAGGGGAAGCCGACGGCGACGACGACCAGCACGCCGGCGGTCCATAGCCCGATCCGGGCGATGCGGTCGGCGCGCGGGGTGGTGCAGTAGCCCTCGGCGCAGGCGCGCTGTGCCCGGCCGCGCAGCTTCCAGGCGCCGAGGCCGATGAACCCGAGCGAGACGGCGGCGAAGATCGGCTGGTAGGGCTCCAGCGCCGTCAAATTGCCGATCCAGGCACCGCTCACACCCAAGGTGAAGAGCGCGAACGGGATAACGCAGCACGAGGCGGCGCCCAGCGCCGCAGCGATCCCGCCGAGCGAGAGCAGCCTTGCGGCCCCACTCGCGCCGGGTCTGCCGCCCGCCGCTGTCATGGTCTCCGTCCCGACCTGCTGATCCATGCCTTGTCCGCTCCGATGCCTGCGCCTACATCGGGAATATGGGAGCTGTAGCAACTCCAGGTTCAAGAGGAAAAATCGGCCCCTCGGCGGCGGCCCCTTCGTCAGCGGTCGGCGCCGTCGGGCCGTTGATCCCGATCGGGGCGCTGGCTACGCGCACCCGCTGCAACATCGAGACCATCCGCTTCTACGAGAAAATCGGCGTGCTGCCGAAGCCGGCGCGCACCGAGGGCGGCCATCGCGCCTATGGAAGCGCCCATGTCGAGCGTCTGACCTTCGTCCGGCGTGCTCGCGAACTCGGTTTCACACTGGACGAGGTGCGCGCGCTGCTGCGGCTGGCCGACGCGCGGGACGTGCCCTGCGCCGAGGTGAAGGACGTCGCGGTCGCGCATCTCGCCGAGGTGAAGACCAAGATCGCCGATCTGCACGCGATGCAGAAGGCGCTCACGGCGCTGATCGCCCAGTGCAACGCCGGAGACCAGTCCGGCTGCCCGCTCATCGAGACGCTGCTGGGTAGTGCATGAACCGCAGACTCAGTCGAGTCTGAAGATCGTCGTCGAGAAGCGGGCACTTTCCGCTGCGGCGCGGAGGCCGTCCGCCAGTATGGACCGAGTACGCCGGCCGGCATGGGTGACGCACCCCGATCGAGAGGTGCCTGTCAGCGGACAACCCTTTCCCCCGGCCGCGCTTCCCGCCAGGCAACGGCCGCGCCGGCGAGCTGAACCAGCCCGCCGAGCAGCATCGCCAGGCGAAGGCCGGCGGTGCCGCCCTGCGCGGCGGCGAAGACCGACCCCAGGATCGCAACGCCAAGCGTCGCGCCCACCATGCGGGCGAGGTTGACGAGCGCGGCGGCGGTCCCGGACCGCGCGGCAGGCACCGCCGCGACGGCGACGCCGAGGAGCGGGCCGGTGGCGATGCCCATCCCAAGGCCGGTCAGGATCAGGCCGATCTCCGCCGCCGGCACCGACTGCCAGAAGGCGGTCAGCCCGAGGATCAGCAGGCCGCCGCCGATGACCGCCACGCCGCCGCTGGTCATGGCTCGCGCGCCGATCCTCTGGGTCAGGCTGCCCGAGAATGGCGAGACCAGGGCGAAGACCAGGGCCATCGGCACCAGTGCCAGCCCGGCGTCCAGGGCATCGAGCCGCCCGGTGCTCTGCCATGTCAGCGGCAGCAGGAACAGCACGCCATACATGCCGAAAGTCATGGCCGCGGTCGCCACCACGGCGCCGCGGAAGGCGCCGATGCGGAACATCCGCAGCGGCACCAGTGCGGCCGCACCCCGCCGCGCCTCGACGACGAGGAAGAACACCAGCGCCGCTCCGGCGATGGCGAGCGCGCCCAGAGCGGCCGGGGCGGCCCGCCGTGCCTCGATGGCGGCGACGACCAGCCCGCCCAAGGCCGCCATGCCCAGGGCCTGGCCAGCGGCATCGAAATGACGATCCGCCGGATCGGCGGAGTCCGGCAGCGTGCGGGCCGCCAGGGCCAGGGCGGCCAGCCCGAACGGCACCACCACGAGGAAGATGGCGCGCCACCCGGACCAGCCGATCAGCACGCCGCCAAGCGGCGGGCCAATCACGAAGGCGAGGCCGTTGCAGGCCGCCCAAATCCCGAGGGCACGGCCGCGCGCCGCGGGGTCGGGCCAGACCACCCGGATGAGGGCGAGCGAGGCCGGCAGCATGAGCGCGGCACCCAGCCCGGCAAGCGCCCGTGCGGCGATCAGCAGGGCGATGCCCGGCGCCAGCGCGCACAGCAAGGAGGCGAAAGTGAAGATGGCGCACCCCGCCATGAACACCCGCCGCCGGCCGCACAGATCGGCAAGCAGGCCGCCGGTCAGGAGCAGCACGGCGTAGGCCAGATTGTACGCATCGATGACCCACTGGAGGGTCGCCAGATCGGCCCGGAAGGAACGGCCGATCGGATCGACCGCCAGGTTGACCACTGAGGTATCGAGCTGGGCGATGAGGACGGCCGCGCAGAGTGTCACCAGCGCGAGCGTGGAGCGGGCGGGCGCGAGGCGGGCGGAACCCCGCCCTCCCTCCCTGGTGGCGGCCTGCGGGCGGGGAACATGGGTATCCGGCATGGCGCTGACATCCTGAACCTGCGGGATGCGGATCTATCAGAGCGGTTCCGGCGGATGCTTCGACACAGGCCGAAGCATCGGCCGCGGCTTCGGCGTAATGTGGGCTGCTGCAACGGAGGCCGACTCATGGACCTGAATCCCGGCATCGCATCGGTCGCGTTCTTGATTGCCGATCCGGCGCGGGCCGTCATGCTCGCGGCCCTGCTCGACGGCCGGGCGCTGCCGGCCGGCGAACTCGCCCATGCCGCCCAGGTCACGCCACAGACGGCGAGTTCCCACCTCGCCAAGATGCTGGAGGGTGGGCTGCTCGCCTGCGAGAGAGAGGGGCGGCACCGCTACTACCGCCTGGCCGGTCCGCACGTCGCCCAGGCGCTGGAGCATCTCGCGGCGATCAGTACGCCGCAGTCGGTCAGACGAAAGCCGCTGAGCCGTGACGCAAGGCGGCTGCGCTTCGCCCGATGCTGCTACGATCATCTCGCGGGACAACTCGGCGTGGCGGTCACACGGGCCCTGCAGACGCGGGGCTACATCGCGCCGGCCGCCGAGAAGCAGTTTGATGTCACCGCGGCCGGCGCCGTGTGGTTCGCCCGGCTTGGTCTCGATGTCACCGCCATGCGGCCGTCCCGGCGCGGCCTTGCCTGCCAGTGCCTCGACTGGACGGAGCGCGAGCACCATCTGGCGGGGCCGCTCGGCGTCGCGTTCCTGCGCGCGCTCTGCGCCGCCGGCTGGCTCCGGCGCTCGCCGTCGTCGCGGGCCGTCGAGGTGACGCCGAAAGGGCTGGCCAAGCTGAAGGAGGACCTGGGTGTAGATGGCTGGCAGGATGGCCTATCGT
>JAJXSZ010000021.1 GCA_021784255.1 Pseudomonadota bacterium
CGCTGGCGCTGCAGCGCACCGCCTGACCGGCCCCCGCAAGGTCCGCCCCCTGCCTGGTCCGCGCCCTGCGGGATCGGCGCTCCGCCTTTGCCACGACGGGACGACCCATGCGCGGACGGCGCAGCACCCGCGCCTGTCTGAGGCTTGCGCTGGACCCGCCTGCTGCGCCCTCCTAATGGCGTGACGGTGCCTGGTTCGCCAAGGCGCCGCGCCTATGGCATGACGCATGGCAGGTGATGAGGGGGAGTGCATGATCGGCATCATCTTCGCGGCCAGCGCGGGAGCGCTCTGATGCGCGTCGTGTTCGCCGTACCGGGATCGCTCGACGACGTTTCGGGCGGCTATGCCTATGACCGGCGGATCATCGGCGCGCTGCGCGACGGCGGCCACAGCGTCGAGGTCGCCTCGCTCGGCGGGCGCCATCCGCTGCCCGACGAGACCGCGCTGGAAGCCGCCGGCACGCTGCTCGCGCGCACCGGCCGCGACACACGCCTGGTCATCGACGGGCTCGGCCTGCCCTGCTTCGCGCCGCACGTGGCCGAGCTGGTGGCGCGCCGCGCCGTCGCCCTGATCCACCACCCGACGGCGCTCGAAACCGGCGCCCCACCCGACGAGCGCGAGGCGCTGCGCGCGATCGAGCGCGGCATGCTGCCGCGGCTTGCGCGGATCGTCACCAGCAGCGATGCGACAGCGAAACGTCTTGCCGAGGAGTTCGCCACCGATCCCGCGCACATCGCCAGCGTGCCACCCGGCGTCGATCCCGCGCATCGCAGCCGCGGCTCCGGGCGCATCACCTGCTGCCTGCTCTCGGTCGGCAACCTGACCGTGCGCAAGGGCCATGACGTACTGCTCAAGGCGCTTGGCCGGCTCAAGGATCTCGACTGGCAGCTCACCATCGCCGGCGCCGAGCGCGAGGCCGGCCAGCTCGGCTACCTCAGGCGCGTCGCCGAGAAGGCGGGCATCGGCCGGCGTGTCGAGTTTCCCGGTGCGGTGGTCGAGGCGGACCTGGAGACGCTGTGGGACTGCTCGGACGTGTTCGCGCTCGCCACCCGCTACGAGGGCTACGGCATGGCGATCGCCGAGGCGCTGCGCCATGGCCTGCCGGTGGTGACGACCGCCGCCGCGCCCGCGGCCAGCCTGGTCTCGCCCGAGGCGGGCACGGTCGTCGCCGCGGACGATTCGGACATGCTCTCGCGCTGCCTGCGCCGGGTCATCGCCGACGTGCCGCTGCGCCGCGCGATGGCGTGCACGGCATGGAAGATCGGCCAGACGCTCGGCGGCTGGCACCAGCAGGCCGAGGCCTTCGCCGCCGCCATCGCATGAGCGCGCCTCCCGCGGCCGCGCCGCTGCTCGGCGTCGTCGCCGACGACTTCACCGGCGCCACCGACATCGCCGCCATGCTGGCCGCGCGCGGCATGCGCGCGGTGCAGACGATCGGCGTGCCGGAGCCCGGCGAGACGATCGACGCCGATGCCATCGTCGTCGCGCTGAAGTCGCGCACCATCGCCGCCGCCGCGGCCGTCGCCGCCAGCCGCGCCGCCCTCGCCTGGCTGCGCGGGGCCGGCTGCCGGCAGTTCTTCTTCAAATACTGCTCCACCTTCGACAGCACCGATGCCGGCAATATCGGTCCCGTGGCGGAAGCATTGCTCGCGGACCTCGGCGCCGGATTCGCGCTGGCCTGCCCCGCCTTCCCGGCCAACCAGCGCAGCGTCTATGCCGGGCACCTCTTCGTCGGCACGAAATTGCTGAACGAGAGCGGCATGGAGAACCATCCGCTGACGCCGATGCAGGATGCCGATCTGGTACGCGTGCTCGGCCGCCAGACCACGGCGCCGGTCGGCCTCGTCGGCTTCATGACGGTGCGCCAGGGGGCGGGCGCGATCCGGGCGGCGATGACGCGGCTCGCCGAACAGGGACGGCGCTTCGCCATCGTCGATGCCGCGGGCGACGAAGACCTGCTGGCGATCGGCGAGGCCGCCGCCGGCCACGCACTGATCACCGGCGGTTCCGGCGTGGCCATGGGGCTGCCGGAAAATTTCCGCCGCGCCGGCCTGCTGCCCGCGCGCGCCGACGCCGCGGCGCTGCCGGCCATCGCCGGCCACGCGGCGGTGCTCGCCGGCTCCTGCTCGCGCGCGACGCTGCTGCAATTGGGCCACGCCCGCAGCCTCTTTCCCGTCCTCGAGATCGATCCGTTGGCAAACCCGAACGAGGCGGCGCTGGCGGAAGCAGCACTGGACTGGGCGCGGCCGCTGCTCGGCGCGCGCCCGGTGGTGATCGCCGCCTCCGCGCCGCCCGAGCGCGTCGCGCGCGTGCAGCAGGCGCTCGGCCGCGACGAAGCCGGCGCGCTGATCGAGCGAACGCTCGCGCGCATCGCCGCGGGGCTGGTCGCGTCCGGCGTGCGCCGTCTCGTCGTCGCCGGGGGCGAGACCTCCGGCGCCGTGGTCTCCGCGCTCGGCGTGCGCCGCCTCACGATCGGCCATGCGATCGCGCCAGGCGTGCCCTGGACGCTGGCGCAAGGTTCCGGCCCGGCGCTGAAGCTGGCGTTGAAATCGGGCAATTTCGGCGGCCCGGCGTTCTTCCCCGAGGCGTTCGAGACCGCATGAGCGAGCCCGCCGGCAGCGAAGGCGCGCTGCGCGAGGCGATCGCCGAGGTTGGTCGCAGCCTGTTCGCGCGCGGCTATGCCGTCGGCACCGCCGGCAATATCAGCGCGCGGCTCGGCGACGGCTATCTCATCACGCCGACCAACTCCTCGCTCGGCGCGCTCGATCCTGCGCGCCTGGCGAAGCTCGACACCGGCTTCCGCCATGTCGGCGGCGACCGGCCGTCGAAGGAAGTGTTCATGCACCGCGCCTTCTACGAGGCGCGCCCCGCCGCCGGGGCGGTCGTGCATCTGCACTCGACGATGGCGACCGCGATCGCCTGTCTCGCGCAACCCGGCGAGCGCCAGCCGATCCCGCCGCTCACGCCCTATTTCGTGATGCGCCTCGGCCGCGATCTGCCGGTCATCGCGTATTTTCGCCCCGGCGATCCGGCGATGGCGACAGCGATCGCCGCCGCGGCCGCCGGTGCCGCCGGCGTGCTGCTCGCCAACCACGGTCCGGTCGTCGCCGGCGCCGCGCTGCGCGACGCGGTCGCCGCGGCGGAAGAACTCGAGGAGGCAGCGCGGCTGGCGCTGCTGCTGCGCGGCGCCAGCCCGCGCCAGCTCACGCCCGCACAGATCGACGAACTGCTCGCGACCTTCGGCTGATGGAGCGAAGGTCCTGAGGAAGCGAAGGCCCTGAGGAAGCGAGGGCCCTGAGGAAGCGAAGGCATTAAACGAAAAGCGGGCGCCCCTTGGGGGGCGCCCGCCATGCTTCGAGCCCGAGGGCCGTCTCAGCTCATCGGCGCTGCGGCCGGGGGCGCTGCCTTCTTCGGCGCGGCGCGCTTCGCCGCGGGCTTCTTCGCGGCGACCTTCTTCGGTGCTGCCTTCTTCGCGGCCGGCTTCGCCGCTGCGGCCTTCTTCACCGCCGGCTTCTTCGCCGCGGTCTTCTTCGGGGCCGCCTTCGCCGCCGCCTTCTTCGCCGCGGGCTTCTTCGCGGCGGGCTTCTTCGCCGCCGGCTTCTTCGCCGCGGCCTTCTTCGCCGGGGCCTTGGCGACCGCGAGCTTCGCGGCCTTCTTCGCGGCCGGCTTCTTCGCCGCCGCCTTCTTGGCCGGGGCCTTCTTGTCGGCAGCCTTCTTGGGGGCTGCCTTCATCGCGAGCAGCGCAGGGCCGCCCTTCACTTCTTCGTCCTTGGACACGTCAATGGACTCCTTGTGGTGTGCCGTGATGATGAGTGCCGGCGGAAGCTACGGCCCCAGTCGCGAGCGCTCGCGCATCGCGGCTTGGACCGCGGACCGGAGAGGTTGCCCGGGGATGGACGCGGCCATCGCGCCGCCCCCGCAGGCAAACCGTTTCGGTCCGGCGTGCACCGATTGGCCCCAGCTTCGCAACGAAGTCACTCGCAACGATGCGGCGCGTGGCAACCGGCTGGCGGCGGGCAAAGCTCTCTCCGGTGCTGACCAGCGATGCACTGCGCTCGATCCGGACAAGACTGCGGCCCATCGACCGTACCTTCCCTGTCGCACGCAGCCTCGCCGGGCTTGCTCGCAAGGCAAAACGAAATTGGAACCATGCGAATCGGACGCGGCTGCGCTGTTGCCGCTATCCGCCTATCGCGGCGCGCGTGTCAACGAAAAGACGCATCGCAGCCGCGCCTGCATGCAAAATTTTTCGGCACGCTTCACCGGTGCAACACCGCGGCGGTGCTCTCGCACATCGCCGCGGCGCTCGCTATCTCCGAAATTCAGTTGTCAACGTCAAGAGAATTTTCGATGACCACAGGCTCAGAAAAGTCCGGGACGGCCTTTCGCGAGGTTGGCCGCCGGGATGGCGACATTGAGGCCGCCAAGCGCGCCGGCGGGAAGGCGCTCGAGATCCTGCACCGCATCGAGGAAACGA
Organism: Pseudomonadota bacterium; assembly: GCA_021784255.1. Taxonomy (GTDB): domain Bacteria; phylum Pseudomonadota; class Alphaproteobacteria; order Acetobacterales; family Acetobacteraceae; genus JAJXXT01. The sequence goes on from JAJXSZ010000021.1 coordinate 4,478, forward strand.
TTCGCCTCGCGTGCCGGCACGATGCCGTCGGTCAGCGCGCGGAATTTGCCGATGTAGTCGGCGCGCGCGAACGGCCTGGCACCGAGCGGATGCGCGTTCGCGACCGCCATCTCGTCCTCGATGCGCTCGCCATTTTTCATCGTGATCACCAGGCGTCCGCCGAATGCCAGCTCGCGCGGATCCTTTGCGTGATAGCGCTGTGTCCAGGCGGGATCCTCGCGGGTCTCGATCTTGTGCCACAGCTGCACCGTCGAGGACCGTGTCGCGCGCTTCCTCGCGTAGCTGTCGACATGGTGCCAGCGCCCGTCCTCGAGCGCGACGGCGAGGATGTACATGATCGAGTGATCGAGCGTCTCGCGGCTGGCGTTGGGATCCAACTTCTGCGGATCGTTGGCGCCGGTGCCGATCACGTAATGCGTATGATGCGAGGTGTGGAGCACGATTTTCTCGATCTGCCGCAGGTCGGCGATCTTCTCGCGCACACGGAAGGCGAGGTCGATCAGCGCCTGGCTCTGGTATTCGGCGCTGTGCTCCTTGGTGAAGCTGTCCATGATCGCGCGCTTCGCCTCGCCCGGCTCGGGCAGCGGCACGTGGTATTCCGCCTGCGGCCCGTCGAGCATCCACGCGACCACCGAATCCTCGCCCTCCCAGATCGGGCTCGGCGCGCCCTCGCCGCGCATCACCCGATCGACCGCCTCCACCGCGAGCTTGCCCGCATGCGCCGGCGCATACGCCTTCCACGAACTGATCTCGCCCTTGCGTGACTGGCGCGTGGTGAAGCTCACATGCACCGCCTGCTGCACCGCCTGGTAGATCACCTCGGGCCGCAGCCGCAGCAGCGTGCCGATCCCCGCCGCCTGCGCCGGGCAGAGATGGGCGATGTGGTCGATCTTGTGTTCGTGCAGGCAGATCGCGCGCACCAGGTCGATCTGGATCTCGTAGCCGGTGGCGATGGCGCGGATCAGGTCGCGCCCGGAGCAGCCGCGCGTCTGCGCGACCGCCAGGATCGGCGGAATGTTGTCGCCGGGATGCGAGTAGTCGGCGGCGAGAAACGTGTCGTGCATGTCGAGCTCGCGCACCGCGGTACCGTTCGCCCAGGCGGCCCATTCCGGCGTCGTCGTCGCCGACTTCGCGCCGAAGATCGCGGCCCCGCCCTTGTGCGGTCGCGCCAGCGCCATGTCGCGCGCCGAGACCACGGGGTTGCGGTTGATCGCGGCCAGCGCGACGGCGGCGTTGTCGATGATGCGGTTGACGATCATCGCGGCCACGTCCTTCGGCACCGCGACACGGTCGGCGGCGACCTGGGCGAGCTGCCATGCGAGCTGTTCCTCGCGCGCCAGGCGGTCCTTGGAGGGATGCACGCGGACGGTATGCAGTTTCATGGCGTTCTCCGTTGGCGGGGTTGTTGCGGCGCGCACGCCGTTGCCGGCTGCTTAGTGAGGCGCCCGGTGCGGAGCAAGGGAGCCGCGCGTGGCGCCGCCGCCTGCTCTCAGAGGCCGCGCAGCAGCGCCCGGAACTCCACCGCGCGCTCGATATACTGCACCGCGTTGGCATCGAAGCGTGCCCGCTCCGTCTCCGTCATGGTGCGCGCCAGGCGCGCCGGCGAGCCCTGCCACAGCTCGAAGCGGCCGATGCGCTTGCCCGGCGTCAGCAGAGCACCCGCCGCGAGCACGCCGCCTTCCTCGATCACCGCGCCATCGAGCACCGTGGCACCCATGCCGACGAAGGCACGGTCCAGCAGCGCGCAGGCATGGATGATCGCCGCGTGGCCGATCGTCACGTCGTCGCCGATCAGCGTCGGCATGCCGCGGTTGACGTGCACGATGGTGCCGTCCTGGAGGTTGGTGCGCGCGCCGACGCGGATCTCGCTGGTGTCGCCGCGCAGCACGCAGGCGAACCACACCCCCGATTGCGCCCCGATCGTGACGTCGCCGATCACCGCGGCGTTGGGGGCCACGAACGCATCCTCGGCCACGCGCGGGCGCCGCTCGCCGAGCGCATAGAACGGGCCCGCCGCGCCCGCCGGCACGAGCGGCGGCGCGGCGTCAGGCATCGGCGGCTTCACCGAGATGCGCGTAGGCGACAAGCCCGAGCATCAGGGCGATGCTTTGCACCGCCGCGCCCGAGGCGCCCTTGCCGAGATTGTCGAGGCTCGCCGTCAGCACCGCCTGGCGCTGCTTCTCGTTGCCGTGCACGCGCAGGATCATGCGGTCGGTGTCCACCAGCTCGGCGATGTCGAGGTCGGCGTTGCCCGGCGCGACGCCGACCAGCTCGGCGCCGGCGTAGTGGTGGCGCAGGCAATCCTCGAGGTCCGCGGCTGTGGGCCGGCCCGGCAGCGTGTCGAGATGCAGCGGCACCGAGACGATCATGCCCTGGCGGATATGCGCGACGGAGGGAACGAAGATCGGCCGGCGCGTGAGCCGCGCGTTCTGCTGCAGCTCCGGCACGTGCTTGTGCTCGAGCGCCAGCCCATAGAGGTTGAACGCCGGCCCGCCGGTGGCCTCATGCGCGGCGATCAGCGCCTTGCCGCCGCCGGAATAACCGCTCACCGCGTTCACCGTCACCGGATGGTCGGGCGCCATCAGCCCGGCATCGACCAGCGGACGCAGCAGCGCGATGGCGCCGGAAGGATAGCAGCCGGGATTGGCCACGCGGCGCGCCTGCGCGATCGCTCGCGCCTGGCCCGGCGCCATCTCCGCGAAACCATAGACCCAGCCCGCGGCGACGCGATGCGCGGTGCTGGCATCGACGATCCTGGGCGCGCGCTGGCCGAGCTCGTCGGCCAGCGCCACGCTCTCCTTCGCCGCCGCGTCCGGCAGGCACAGCACCACGACGTCCACCTCCGCCATCAGCGCGCGGCGCGCGGCGGCGTCCTTGCGCAGCGCCTCGGGCAGGCTTCGCAGCGCCACCGGCAGCCCGGCCAGCCGCTCGCGGATGCCGAGCCCGGTGGTGCCCGTTTCGCCGTCGATGAAGATGCTCGGAGTGCTCATGCTGGTTCCCTCGCGTGAGGATGGTCGTGCGCCAGGGCTTAAAGAACAAGGGGCGGGTCTGCCGACCCGCCCCCTGCCCGACGCAAGGATAAGAAGACGCGGATCAGCGCTTGCTGAACTGGAAGCTGCGTCGTGCCTTGGCACGGCCGTACTTCTTGCGCTCGACGGCGCGGCTGTCGCGGGTGAGGAAGCCGGCGGCCTTGAGGATGCCGCGCAGCTCCGGCTCGTAATAGGTGAGCGCGCGCGAAATGCCATGCCGCACCGCGCCCGCCTGGCCCGAGAGCCCGCCGCCGACGACGGTGCACTGCACGTCGAACTGGTTGTAGCGGTCGGCGACCAGGAACGGCTGGGTGATGATCATGCGCAGCACCGGGCGCGCGAAATACTGCCCCACCTTCTTGCCGTTGACGGTGATCTCGCCCTTGCCGGGCTTCACCCACACGCGGGCGACGGCATTCTTGCGCCGGCCGGTGGCATAGGCGCGGCCCTGCGCGTCGCGCTTCGGCTCGCGCTTCGGCGCGGCCTCGTCGGGCTGGGCGCTGGCGACGGCGAGGTCCTTGAGGTCGGCGAGTGTGCGGGTCTGGGTTGCGGACATGCGTCAGCCCCTCCGGTTCTTGCGATTGAGGCCAGCGACATCGAGCGGCTGCGGCGCCTGGCCGGCGTGCGGGTGCTCGGCGCCGGCATAGACGTGCAGGTGCTTCATCTGCTTGCGCTGCAGCGGGCCGCGGGTGATCATCCGCTCCACCGCCTTCTCGATCACCTGCTCCGGCCGCTTCGAGGCCAGCCGCTCGGCAACCGAGGCGCCCTTGATGCCGCCGGGGTAGCCGGTGTGCCAGTAGAAGACGGACTGCTCCGCCTTGCGGCCGGTGACGTGGATCTTGGCGGCATTCACGATCACGATCTCGTCGCCGCAATCGACATGCGGCGTGAACTGCGGCTTGTGTTTGCCGCGCAGCCGGCTGGCGACGATGGTGGCGAGCCGGCCGAGCACCAGCCCGTCGGCATCGATCAGCACCCAGTCGCGTTTGACCTCGGCGGGCTTCAGCGAGACGGTGGTTTTCATCGGCACGATCCCATGCAAATCGGCGCGGCTTATGGTCGGGAACCGCCGGTCCGTCAAGGGTTTCGTGATGCGGTAACAGGATACCGTCAGTGCAGCCAGCCCTGGCGGATGCCGTCCAGCACCATCTGCGCCGCGAGCCCCGCCAACAGCACGCCGAGCACCCGCCCGATCACGCTCGCCCCGGTCTCGCCCAGCAGCCGCGCCAGCCCGCGCGCCAGCAGCAGCGCCAGCAGCGTCGCCCCCATCACCAGCGCCAGCGCCAGCTCGACCGCGCCGACCGCAAGCACGTTGCCGGCCGCGCGCGCGTGCAGCACCACCATCGTCGTCATCGCCCCCGGCCCGGCGATGTAGGGGATCGCCAGCGGAAAGACCGCGATGTCGGCGGTGCGGATCGCCGCCTCGCGCTCGGCACTGGTGCTGCGCAGCACGCCCTTCGCCGTCACCATATCGGCCGCGGTGAGGAACAGCAGGATGCCGCCCGCCACCTTCATCGCCGCGAGCGAGATGCCGAGCCGCGACATCAGCAGGTCGCCGCCGAGCCCGAACAGGGCGAGCACGGCGAAGGCGACGAGGCAGGCCCGGCGCGCCTGGCTCGCGCGCTCGGCGGCGGTGTCCTGCGGCGTGAGGCCGATGAACATCACCGCCGTCCCCGCGGGATCGACGATCACCGCGAGCGCCACCAGCGCATAGAAGAAGAGGTCGGTCGCCTGGCTCATCCGCCCTGGCTTAGAGCAATACCCGAGCCGATGGAATCGTCGGACCGCGCGTTGCGCTCGCGGAACCGGCGAATCCGGAGCAACCTGCCGCCGCTGCGCCCGAGCCGACGAAGCTCGGACCGGTCGGCGGCGGCCCTTGAAGCCATGCGGGGCGATCGACCAGGATGGCGCACTGAGCGGGGCGCGGCCGCGCGGGGTTCGCGCCGAGGGAGAAGCAGCTCGATGCAGGGCTCTGGCGGGATCGGATCGTCGGCGTGCGGGTGAGTCTGTTCGCCGGGCTGCGCCCGTTCACGCGCGCGGCGGCGCTGCGCAATGCCGTCGCCGGGGTCACCCTCGCCTCGATGAACATCCCGCAGGTGCTCGGCTATACCCGCATCGCCGGCACACCGCCGATCACCGGGCTCTACACCGTGCTGCTGCCGCTGGTCGGCTTCGCCACCTTCGGCGCCTCCGCCCATCTGGTGGTCGCCGCCGACAGCGCCACCGCGGCGATCTTCTCCGGCACCCTGTCCGGCATGGCCACCCCCGCCAGCGCGCACTACATGGCGCTGGCCAGCATGGTCGCCCTGCTCACCGCCGCGCTGCTGCTGATCGCGCGCATCTTCAAGCTCGGCTTCCTGGCTGATTTCCTGTCGCGCACGGTGCTGGTCGGCTTCCTCGCCGGCGTTGGCGTGCAGGTCGCGATCGCCATGGCCGGCGACATGCTCGGCCTGGTCGCGAACGCGCACAGCAGCCTGATCCAGGCGCTGCAGCTCGCCCGCATGCTGCCGCGGAGCAGCCTGCCCTCGGCGCTGCTCTCGCTGCTGGTCGCGACGGCGATCCTGTCGGGCAAGCGCTTCCTGCCGCGCCTGCCGATCCCGCTGGTCACCGTGCTCGGCGCGATCGCCGCCAGCGCCGGCTTTCATTTCCGCGCCCACGGCATCGCCGTCATCGGCAGCGTCCCGGGCGGCCTGCCCGGCTTCGCCCTGCCCGACGTCACCTGGCGCGAGACGCTGGCGCTGCTGCCGGTTGCGGCCTCCTGCTTCGTCATGATCATCGCGCAGAGTGCGGCCACCGCGCGCGCCTTTGCCGCCCGCCATGGCGAGGCCGTCGATGCCGATGCCGACATCCTCGGCCTCGCCGCCGCCAACGCCGCTGCCGCGCTCAGCGGCACCTTCGTCGTCAATGGCAGCCCGACCCAGACGGCGATGGCGGCCCGCTCCGGCTGTACCAGCCAGTTCGCCCAGCTGGTGTTCGCGGGCGTGGTGCTGGTCGTCCTCCTGTTCCTCACCGGGCCGCTGCGCTACCTGCCGCGCTGCGTCCTCGGCGCCATCGTCTTCACCGTCGCCGTCGGCATGATCGACCTGCAGGCCCTGCACGAGATCCGCCGCGAAAGCCCGGGCGAGTTCCTGCTCGCGATCGTGACCGCGGCGACCGTGATCGCCGTCGGCGTCGAGCAGGCGATCCTGCTCGCGATGGCGCTGTCGCTGTTCCGCCATGTCCGCCACAGCTATCGCCCCTACACCGCGATCCTGACCGAGGGCAAAGCCGGGCACTGGCTGCCGGCCCCGGTCGCGTCGAGCATCGCGTCCGGCATCGCGACCGAGCCGGGGCTCGTGGTCTACCATTTCGGTGCCGATCTGTTCTACGCGAATTACTCACGCTTCACGACCGATCTCCTCGCCCTCACCGACCACGCCCGCACGCCGGTCCGCTGGATCGTGGTCGAGGCCGGCGCCATCACCAACATCGACTTCACCGCGGCGCACGCCATCCGCGACGTGATCCACCAGCTCGCCGCCCGCCATGTCGTGGTCGCGTTCGGCCGCGTCGCGCCATCGCTGCGCGCGGACATGGACCGCCATGGCATGACCGCGGCGGTGGGTGCGGCGCGCATCTTCGCCACGCTGCACGAGTCCCTTGCCGCCGCGCGGCTGGCACTGGCCGCGGGGGCGGCGCCGGGCGGGCCGGATATCGTTGCTTAGCCGGTCCGTACCGGGCGGCTTGCGAGATGCTCCGGGACCGAGCACCCGCCGCGCGCGCTACCGCTTCGCCAGCCGCCGCTCATAGGCCTGCGCCAGCAGCGTGGTCGGGAACAGCAGGGCGAAATAGATGAAGGCGACCGCGGTATAGACCTCGAGCGGACGATACGTATCGGCGGTGATCAACTGGCCCTGGTAGAGCAGGTCGGGCACGGCGATCGTGGAAACGAGCGACGTGTTCTTGAGCTGGATGATCGACTGGTTGACGAAGGGCGGGATCATCCGCCGGATCGCCTGCGGCAGGATCACGCGGCGCATCATCGTCCAGCGCGACAGGCCGAGCGCACGCGAGGCGTCCCACTGTCCGCGCTCGATCGAGACGACGCCGCCGCGGAAGATCTCGGCGTAGAAGGCGCCGGTGTAGAGCGAGAGCACCAGCATCGCCGCGACCGTCGCCGGGATCTGCAGCCCCGCCAGCACCGGCAGCGCGTAGTAGAACCAGATGATCAGCACCAGCAGCGGCATACATCGGAAGAACTCGGTCACGCCGATCAGCGGCACGTTGAGCAGGCGCGAACGCGACAGCCGTGCCAGCCCCGCGATCAGGCCGATCACCAGCCCGAGCCCGACCGAGCCGAACGTGTAGAGCAGCGTCACCTCGGTGCCCCGCACGAGCAGGGCCTCGTAACGCGGGATGACGCTGAAATCCCAATGATAGACCGCCATGATGGGACGCGGCCGGCGCCGTCCTGCGCGGCGCCGGCCGCTCGGCCTCAGAAGGTAAGCTGCGAGGGAATCTGCGACGCCTTGGCGCCGCCGGCGACGAGCCCCTCGATCATCCACTGGCGGATGTTGCCGAGCCCTCGATTGTAGTCGAGCCAGGCATTCACCACCTCGAGCCAGCGCGTGTCAGGCTCGCGCTGCACGCCGAGATTGCTCGGCAGCGCGACGAAGGGGTCATTGAGGATATGATACGTTCCCAGCGACGGGTTCTTGCCCAGCGCCGCGATCCCCAGCATCGCCGCGAGGACGACCGCATCGACCTTGCCGGTCTGCAGCGCCAGCAGGTCGTCCGTCTCCTCCTTGAAGGCGGTGATCTTCGCCTTCGGGCAGTAGCGCCGGGCCAGCACCTCGTGCAGCGAGCCGAGATCGACGGCGATGCGGATGCTCGGCTTGTCGAGATCGCCCCAGGTCGTGGGGTTGAAGCCCGGCTTGGCGATGCAGCCGAACGGATGGATGATCATCGGGTGCGCGAAGGTGATCGACAGGGCGCGCTGCGGCGTCGGGTTCAGCGCGAAGGCGAGGTCGATCTTGTTCGCCTGCAGGTCGAGCACCGCGTTACCCCATGTGGTCTCGACATAGTGCACCTTGGCGTCGAAGACCTTGGCAAGGTCGGCAGCCATGTCGATCGCCGCGCCGGACCATTTCCCGGTCGCGATGTCCTTGAGGAAGTACGGGCCCGCGCCGGGCACGACGCCGATCCGCAGCGAGCGTGAACTGCGCACGCGCTCGAACGTGCTCTGCCCGCTCGCCGCCTCGGCGCTGCCCGCGCCCAGCAGCAGCGCGCCCGCGGTCGCCAGCGAGGCCGCGGCCAGGCCGCGGCGGGATGGTTTGGTCATGGTGTCCCCCCCTGTGGTGTGACCTGCCGAGATAAGCACGCCTCGCCGCCGGATCGGAAGCGATCCCGGCGGCTTTTCTGCGCCTCCCCCGCGCCCCGGTTGGCGGCGCGAGCCATGGGCGCGAGCCACGTGCGCGAGCCATGGGCGGGAAGCCAGGCGGCGCGGCCGCGGGACCGTTTCAGCGGATCGGAATCCGGCTCGCGCGCCGGTCACGTCATCGCGGTTGCGTCTCTTCGGGCGGGCGGACGCGCCGGAACGATGCCAGCAACGCGAGGTCGTACCCGGCCTTCAGCGCGCCCCCCAGCAGCAACGGCCAGCCGAAGCCGGCGGCGAAGAGCGGGCCGGCCAGCGATGGCGCCATCGCCGCTGCAAGGCTGCGCGGGACCGCCGTCGCGCTCGCCGCCGCCGCGCGTTCCGCCGGCGTCACCACCGCCATGACGTAGGAGGAGCGCGTCGGCACATCCATCTGCGACAGCGCGCTGCGCAGCAGCCACAGGCCAACCACGCCCGCGGGGCTAGACACGAACGGGATCGCCATCACCGCGAGGTTGGACGGCAGGTGCGTCCACACCATCGTGTTGATCAGCCCGATGCGCCGCGACAGCGGCACCGCCGCGAGGTAGGAAAACGCGGCCAGCAGCCCCGACCAGAAAAACACCGACGACGTCGCGGCAAGTGAAAGCCCGACATGGCGCAGCAGCCAAAGCGCCAGCAGCGACTGCACGAACAATCCGCCGCCGAACGCATCGACCGAGAACAGCGCCGCCAGCCCCCAGACGCGCCGTCGCGACGGCCCGAGCGGCGCCGGCACCGGATCCGCACCGGCGCCGTTCCCGCCGATGCCAGTGTAGATCGCCGCCACGCCGGCGCCGATCACCGCATAGAGCAGGAACATCGCGCGCATCGCCGCCAGCGGGGTGACGCCGAGGCCCGGGGCCGCGATCTGTGGCAGCGCGGCCAGCAGCGAGCCGAATGCGGCCAGCAGCGACCCCGCGAGGCTGTAGCGCGCAAACAGCGCGGTGCGGTGCGCGTCGGCGACCGACACCGCCAGCCGCGCATGCTCCACCGGCACGAAGCCGCTGACATCGCCGGCAAACGGATTGAGCGTGCCGGCAAACGCGATCACCAGCAGCGGCACGAACCGATCGAACCAGGCAAAGCCGAGCCCGGTCGCGGCCATCAGCGCGCCCAGCCCCACCAGCATCCGGCGCGTGCCAAACCGCGCAACCAGGCGCGGCGCCAGCAAGGTCAGACACGCCGAGCCAAGCAGCGTTGCGGTGGCGAGCGCTCCCACCTGCATCGCCCCGCCGCCGCGCGCCAGGATCGAGGCAGGCAGCAGGATGGCCGCGAAGCCGTCGGCGATCGCGCGCAGGCCGCGCGCCGCCACGATGCGCCGCGCATCCGGCCCGGCGCTGGCCGGAAACAGCGGCGCGAGCACGTCAGCGTCCCGCCGGCGTCGAAGAAACAGGCCCGCGCGGCCACGCCGTTCCGGGCACGCCGGCGATGGTCATCGCCGGCCGCGCCCCTCGCCGGCACACGGACTTTCAGCGCACGGACTTGATGAAGAGCCCCTGGGGCGAACGATGGGGCTCGAACCCACGACATCCAGGACCACAACCTGGCGCTCTACCAGCTGAGCTACGTCCGCCACAGGGCAGCGGGCTCCTACGCCGAACGCGCCGCTGGCGTCAATTCGCCGCGCGCAAGCCAGCCGCGCAGCCGCTCCAGCGCTTCGCGCAGCACCTCCTCGCGCTTGCAGAACGCAAAGCGGGCATAGTGGCGCGGCAGGTCGGCGCCGCGTTCCTGGTCGTAGAACGCCGAGACCGGGATCGCCGCCACCTTGGCCTGCTCGGTGATGTGGCGGCAGAACGCGGCATCGTCGCCGGCAAAGCCGAGGGCCGAGAAGTCGGCGGTGATGAAGTAGGTCCCCTGGGTCGGCAGGACGCCGAACCCCAGCTCCGCCAGCCCCGTGGCCAGCACGTCGCGCTTCGCCTGCAGGTCGCCGGCGAGCCGGGCGAAATACGCATCGTCCTTGGCCAGCCCGACGGCGACCGCGCGCTGCAGGTTGGGCGGCGTGGTGAAGGTGAGGTTCTGGTGCGCGCGCCCGACATCGCCGGCAAGCGAGGCGTCGCAGGTGATGTAGCCGACCTTCCAGCCGGTCAGCGCGAAGGTCTTGCCGGCGCTGCCGATCCGCAGGCAGCGCTCGCGCATCCCCGGCAGCGACATCAGCGGGATGTGCCGCCAGCCGTCGAAGGTCAGGTGCTCGTAGACCTCGTCGCAGACCGCGTAGGCATCGTGACGCTGCACCAGGTCGGCGATGAACGCCAGCTCCGCCGCGGTGAACACCTTGCCGGTCGGATTCATCGGCGTGTTGAACAGGATCGCCTTGGTCTTCGGCCCGAACGCGGCGGCCAGCTCGGCGCGCGGCAGCTCCCAGCGCGGCGGCGCGAGGCGTACCAGCTTCGGCACCGCGCCGAGCAGCCGGACGACCGGCAGGTAGGTGTCGTAGAGCGGCTCGATCAGTACCACCTCGTCGCCGGGGTCGAGCAGCGCCATCAGGCAGGCGGTGATCGCCTCGGTCGCGCCGGAGGTCACCACCACCTCGCGGTCGGGGTCCGCCTCGATCCCCCAGAAGCGGCGGTTGGTCGCCGCCACCGCCTGGCGCAGCTCCGCCAGGCCGGTGAGCGGCGGATACTGGTTGCGTCCGTCGAGCAGCGCCGCCGCGGCCGCCTCGACCACGTCGCGCGGCCCTTCGGTGTCCGGGAACCCCTGGCCGAGATTGATCGCCTGATGCTTGGTCGCCAGCGCCGACATCACCGTGAAGATGGTGGTGCCGATGCCGGAAAGCAGAGTGTTGGTTGGCTTCACGTGGTCTTCCTGATCCGCGCGCGGGCGCGATGCCGCTGGCCGCGCGGGGCGCGCGACCGGCGGACTATGCGGTCGAGGGCCGGCGCGTGCAAAGCCAGATCCGCATGCGGGCTATCAGACCACCGGCCGGCTACCGCCCGAATTACGGGCAATCGTGCACGCATTGCCCACAGGACGAGCGAAACTGGTGGTGCAAATCCGGGCAAATGGCTCCCTGGGCACGCATCGCCGTCTGGCACGCCGCATGCACATCCCTGTCGTTGCGCGCTCGCCCGCCGGGCTCGCGATGCCACGTAACGGATGGAGGGGTCCGGCAGGCCGGGCTGTGCGCGCATGAGAAAGATCGAGGCGGTCATCAAGCCGTTCAAACTGGACGAGGTGAAGGAGGCGCTGCACGAGGTTGGGTTGCAGGGAATCACGGTGATCGAGGCCAAGGGGTTCGGCCGGCAGAAAGGCCATACCGAGCTCTACCGCGGCGCCGAATACGTCGTCGACTTCCTGCCCAAGGTGAAGATCGAGGTCGTCTGCGACGACGATGTCGTGGACCGCGCCGTCGAGGCGATCATCGGCGCGGCACGCACCGGGCGGATCGGCGACGGCAAGATTTTCGTCTCGCCCATCGAGGAGGTGGTACGGATCCGTACCGGCGAACGCGGCCCGGAGGCGATCTGAGCGCCACCGATCCGGCGCCACCGATCCGGCTGACGCCGATCCGGGCGCGACCGATGGCAGCACGGGCGACGTGAGCGTCGGCGAACCGACCATCGGTGATCTGAGCATCGGTGACTCGGGCATGTGTGATTCGGGCATGCACGATCGCGACCCGCGCGTCGGCCGGCTCGCCACCGCCACCGGGTAACGAGGCCGCCGCCGCGCGTTGCGGCGGCGGGAATGATAGACTGAAACAACGCGAGCCGGCACGGCGCCGGCCGCAGCCAACGACGAGGAGATCTCATGGCGAAGAAGCCCGCTGCCCCGGCCAGGTCCGCCGGCGGCAAGTCCCCCGTGGACCAGGTCATGGCGATGATCAAGGAGAACGCGGTCGAGTATGTCGACCTCCGCTTCACCGACCCGCGCGGCAAGTGGCAGCACACCGCCCAGCACGTCTCGACCATCGACCCCGACACCTTCGTCGACGGTATCATGTTCGACGGCTCGTCGATCGGCGGCTGGAAGGCGATCAACGAGTCCGACATGATCCTGATGCCGGACACCACCAATGCCTGCATGGATCCGTTCGCGGCCAAGCCGTCGCTGATCCTGTTCTGCGACATCGTCGAGCCCTCCACCGGCCAGCCCTATGGTCGCGACCCGCGCAGCACGGCGAAGAAGGCCGAGGCCTATGTGAAGTCCTCGGGCATCGGCGACTCGGTGATGTTCGGCCCGGAGGCGGAGTTCTTCGTCTTCGACAACGTGCGCTTCGGCACCGGCGGCAACTACGGCACCTACCAGCTCGACAGCATCGAGGGCCCGCAGGCCTCGATGAAGGACTACGCCGAGGGCAACATGGGCCATCGCCCGGTGGTCAAGGGCGGCTATTTCCCGGTGCCGCCGGTGGACAGCGAGAGTGACCTGCGCGCCGAGATGCTCTCCACCATGGGCGAGATGGGCGTCATCATCGAGAAGCACCACCACGAGGTGGCGCAGTCCCAGCACGAACTCGGCACCCGGTTCAACACGCTGCTCAACGCGGCCGACCACATGCAGATCTACAAATACTGCATCCACAACGTCGCCCACAGTTACGGCAAGACCGCGACCTTCATGCCCAAGCCGATCTATGGCGACAACGGCAGCGGCATGCACTGCCACCAGTCGATCTGGAAAGCTGGCAAGCCGCTGTTCGCGGGCTCGGGCTATGCCGACCTGTCGGAGGCGGCGCTCTACTACATCGGCGGCATCATCAAGCACGCCAAGGCGCTCAACGCCTTCACCAACCCCGCGACCAACAGCTACAAGCGCCTGATCCCTGGCTTCGAGGCGCCGGTGCTGCTCGCCTACTCGGCGCGCAACCGCTCCGCCTCCTGCCGCATCCCCTACGCGACCAGCCCGAAGGCGAAGCGCGTCGAGGTGCGCTTTCCGGACGCGGCGGCGAACCCGTATCTCGGCTTCTCCGCGATGCTGATGGCCGGCCTCGACGGCATCAAGAACAAGATCCATCCCGGCGACCCGATGGACAAGGACCTCTACGATCTGCCGCCGGAGGAGCTGAAGGGCATCCCCACCGTCTGCGGCTCGCTGCGCGAGGCGCTCGGCGCGCTGGAGGCGGATCACGCCTTCCTGCTCGCCGGCGACGTCTTCACCCGCGACCAGATCGAGAGCTACATCGAACTGAAGTGGAGCGAGGTGTACCGCTTCGAGCACACCCCGCACCCGGTCGAGTTCGAGATGTATTACTCCGTCTGAACGACCCCGCGTCCGTTCGGGCGCCGATCGCTCGGCCCGCGTCGGGAAACCGGCGCGGGCCTTTTCGTTGCGTGGGCGATCCGCAGACCCGCCGCACGCTCCCGCGGCGATGCTTGCCGCGCCCCCCGCATCGGCCCATGCTTCGACGATGTCCCAGAAGCTGCGCCTCGGTGTCCTCTCCACCGCCAACATCGCCCGCGCCTTCATCGCCGGCTGCGCCGGCAGCGAGCATGTCGCCATCGAGGCCGTGGCCTCGCGCGATGCGGCCAAGGCCGCCGCCTTCGCCGCCGCGACCAGCGTGCCTCGCCACCACGGCAGCTACCGCGCGCTGCTCGCCGATCCCGCGATCGAGGCGGTCTACATCCCGCTGCCCAACGACATGCACGCCGCCTGGGCGATCCACGCCGCCGAGGCCGGCAAGCACGTGCTCTGCGAGAAGCCGCTGGCGATCTCCGCCGCCGAGGCGCGCGCCATGTTCGCCGCCGCGAAACGGCACGGCGTTCACCTGGTCGAGGCCTATCCCTATATGGCCCAGCCGCAGACCCAGCGCCTGCGCGGCCTGCTGGTCGAGGGGGCGATCGGCCGGGTGCAGACGATTCACACCGCGTTCGGCTTCGGCATCCTCTCGCCCGACGGCGATCCGCTCGCCGACCCGGCCAATATCCGCCTCATC
>JAJXSZ010000229.1 GCA_021784255.1 Pseudomonadota bacterium
GGGCCTGTGCGCGCATCTCTATGGCAAGCACGAAGCGCGGCCTGGCCGCAAGATGGGCCACGTGACGAGGCTCTTCCCGAAGGGCGCGCTGCCGGGCGACGAGGGCGTGGCGCTGGCGCTGGGGCCGGTGCCGCTCAGCCGCGCCGGCTGAGGCCGGCTGCCGCGCGGTGGAGCGCCGTGAGGTCGGTCCAGCGCCGCGCCGGCGCGACGTTCTCGACCTCGATGCGCCCGCCGCTGGCGAGGATTGCGGCCTCGATCATCAGGTTATCGCCAGGAAAATATTCCTCGATCGCCATCCCGTCGCGGTCGCGCATCCCACCGCCCGCAAAGGCTCGGCTGCGGGTGGCGAACGGCGTCGCGACATTGCTCCAACCCCACAGCAGCAAGCCGCGGGCGCGCGCGAAGCCGAGTTCGAAGACGGTGCCGGCATCGGCGCTCGGGCCGCGGAACGGGGTGAGGTTGGCGATCAGCGCCTGGCAGGAGGCGATATGCGCCTCGTTCGCCGCGGCGATGCGGTAGCCCTCGGAGAGCGCCGCCTCGGGCGCTGCGCCCGGCGCCGCCTCGGACGCCGGGGGTGGGGGATCGAGCGGGAACACGCCGGTAAGCCCGAATCGGGCGAGCAGCGATTTCAGCTCGGCGCCGCGCCGTTCCGGCTCGGGCAGGAACACGTCCGGCCCGGCGAGATAGACCCGCATGCTGCCCGCTCCCCGATCCGCGCGGCGGACAGTGAAGCGGGCAGGCTGGCCGCCGTCCAGCCTCAGCCGACGATGTCGAGGCCGGCGAAGAAGAACGCGACCTCGATCGCGGCGTTCTCGGCGCTGTCGGAGCCATGCACGGAGTTGGCCTCGATGCTCTCGGCGAACTCCTTGCGGATGGTGCCGGGGGCGGCGTTGGCGGGGTTGGTGGCACCCATCACCTCGCGGTTCCGGGCGACGGCGTGCTCGCCCTCCAGCACCTGCACGACCACCGGGCCGGAGACCATGAAGGTCACCAGGTCGCGGAAGAAGGGACGTTCCTTGTGCACGGCGTAGAACGCCTCGGCCTGCGCCGTGGTCAGCCGGATGCGCCGCTGCGCGACGAGGCGCAGGCCCGCGGCCTCGAACTTGGCATTGATCGCGCCCGTCAGGTTGCGGCGCGTGGCATCGGGTTTGATGATCGACAGCGTGCGCTCGAGCGCCATGGTGCGGGCCTTTCGTCGGTTTTCCGGTAAGGGCGCGGCCTTAGCGTGACGGCTTTCCCCCGGCAACCCCCGCTGCCCCCTTCCACCGCGCGCGCGCCGGCGGCAAAACCCCTCCCCATGAGCCTGCTTGTTCTCGAAAAAGCCGTGTTGCGCATCGCCGGCCGGCCGTTGCTCGACGGCGCCGACCTCGTCATCGGCGCCGGCCAGCGCATCGGCCTGGTCGGGCGCAACGGCGCCGGCAAATCAACGCTGCTCAAGGTCATCACCGGCGAGCTGCAGCTCGACGGCGGTGCGCTGCGCCTCGCGCGCAACCTGCGCCTCGGCAGCGTCCGCCAGGACGCGCCGGACGGCGAGGGGTCGGCGCTGGAATACGTGCTCGCCGCCGACACCGAGCGCGCCCGCCTGCTCGCCGACGCCGAGACCGCGGCAGCGGAGCGCCTGGCCGATATCCATCACCGCCTCGAGGCGATCGGCGCCGACGCCGCCCCGGCGCGGGCGGCCACCATCCTCGCCGGCCTCGGCTTCGATGCCGCGGCGCAGGCACGCCCGCTTGCGACCTTCTCTGGCGGCTGGCGCATGCGCGTCGCACTCGCCGCGGCGCTGTTCCTGATGCCGGACCTGCTGCTGCTCGACGAGCCGACCAACCACCTCGACCTCGAGGCGACGCTGTGGCTCGAGACCTGGCTGATGCGCTTCCCCGGCGCCGCGCTGATCGTCTCGCACGACCGTTCGCTGCTCGATCGTACCGTCGGCGCGATCGCGCATCTCGACCGCGGACGCATCGCGGTCACGCCCGGAGGCTTCGAGGAGTTCATCCGCATCCGCACCGAGCGTGCCGCCGCGCGCAAGGCGGAGGCGGCGCGCATCGACGCGCAGCGCGCACGCATGCAGGCCTTCGTCGACCGCTTCCGCTACAAGGCGAGCAAGGCGCGCCAGGCGCAGTCCCGCCTCAAGGCGATCGAGCGGCTGCCGGTGATCGAGGCGCTGGTGGAGGACACGCCGACACGCCTCGAATTTCCGGCGCCCCGGGCGCTGTCGCCGCCGCTGCTGACGCTCGAGGACGTGGCGATCGGCTATGGCGAGCGGCCGGTGCTGCGCCGCGTCTCGCTGCGGCTCGACCCGGACGACCGCATCGCGCTGCTCGGGCGCAACGGCAACGGCAAGACCACGCTGGCGCG
This sequence comes from Pseudomonadota bacterium, assembly GCA_021784255.1. Lineage (GTDB taxonomy): Bacteria > Pseudomonadota > Alphaproteobacteria > Acetobacterales > Acetobacteraceae > JAJXXT01. Next base: position 2,359 of record JAJXSZ010000229.1, read on the forward strand.
CGTCATCGCCGCGCGGCTCGCCACCATGGGCGGGCGCCTGTGGCGCGCGCCGGGCGTCGCGGTCGGCTATTTCGCGCAGACGCAGGAGGAGGAGCTCGATCCAGCGGCCAGCCCGCTGCTGCATCTCGAACGCGTGGCCCCGGCGCTGGCGCAGACGGCGCAGCGCGCGCAGCTCGCACGGTTTGGTCTGGATGCGGAACGGGTGGATACACCGGTCGCCAGCCTCTCCGGCGGCGAGAAGGCGCGGCTGCTGCTGGCGCTGGCCACGCGCGAGGCGCCGCAGATCCTGGTGCTCGACGAGCCGACCAACCATCTCGACATCGACGCGCGCGAGGCGCTGGTGCGCGCGCTCGCCGAGTTTCCCGGTGCGGTCGTACTGATCAGCCACGATCCGCATCTTGTGGAACTGGTCGCAGACCGGCTCTACCTGGTCGCGGACGGTACCGTCACGCCCTATGACGGCGACCTCGAGACCTACCGCGCCCTGCTCGCCGAGGAGAGTCGTTCGGCAAGGGAGGCGAAGCCGCCCGCCTCGCGCGACGACCAGCGGCGCGAGCGTGCCGAGGCGCGGGCCGCGCTGGCGCCGTTGCGCAAGAAGGCGCGCGATGCCGAGGCCGCGCTGGTGCGCATCACTGCCGAACGCGCGACGATCGAGGCGCGGCTGGCGGACCCGGCTACCTACGCCAACGGCACGGACATTCCATCCCTGCAACTAAAGCTCGCGGCCCTGGCGCGCCAGCAGGAGACGGCGGAGACGATCTGGCTCGAAGCCGCCGAGGCGATGGAAGCGGGCGCCTGAGCGGCCCGGTCAGAGCAATATCCGACCAGATAGAATCATCGGGTCGGATATTGCTCTGGGACACCTGGAATCCACAGCAAACTATCTCCGGTCTGCCTGAGCCTGTCCGGCTCAGACAGATCGAAGGTTGCTCGGGACCATGGCGCGCGCCGGCTGCGCGAGACGCGCCTCGACCCTCTGCGCCGCCTCGCGGAACTGCGCGCGCATGGTGGCGGCGTGCGGGTTGGCGTCGAGAATGGTGCGGAACAGCGCCTCGGAATCGTGGCGCACCGTGTCCACCATGCGCAGCAGGTGGCGGAAGGTCGGCGTCGCCAGGCGCGTTTCGCCCACGCCCATCTCCAGCACGATGCGCGCGAGCAGATGCGTGAGCCCCTGCACGGTCGCCATCTGCCGGTCGTGCTCCTCCGCCGCGAGCACCACGACGTCGAGCGCCAGCGTTGCGGCAAGGAAACGAGCGACCAGCCGCCGCCGCCGCCCACGCCGTGCCGGACAGACCGCGACCGGCAGCCCGGCGATGCCGTCGCGCCCGCTCTGTGGGCCGAACAGCGGGTGCGTGCCGACGATGTCGACCTGCTCGGGCAGGATCGCATCGAGCAGGGCGAGCGGTGCGGACTTCACCGAGCAGACATCGATGACCAGCGTGCCGGGCGCGAGCAGCGGTGCGACCGTCCGCGCGACCTCGGCGAGCGCGGCGAGCGGCACGGCGAGGATCACCACCGGGCAGGCGGCGGCGGCGGCGAGGCTGGCGCCGGGCCAGGCGGGGTCGTGCGCCACGACCTCGGCATGCTGCGCCAGGTGGAGGCGCGCGAAGGCGCCAAAGGCGCCGAGCCCGATCAGGCCGAGACGGGCGGGAAGGCGATGGGTGGTGAACATCGGGCGGCGGTTCCTTCTGGGGTTGCGCCGCCGCCGAACAACAAAAAGCCGCCCGGAGGCGGCATCGTCGAGGGTGAATCCGACCTGCCGCGTTCAGTGACGCGGGCGGTAATACCAGGATACGGCAGTGCGGATCATGGCGGCAGCGAAGCGCGAAACCGCCGCACCGTCAAGGGTTCGGGACCGGCAGACTCTGCTTGACCCACGTCAAGGCCGCGTCACCCTATCGGCAGCAAGCTGCTCATCGTGAGCTGGA
>JAJXSZ010000022.1 GCA_021784255.1 Pseudomonadota bacterium
GCCGGAACAGCCGAAGCCCCGGGAACTCGCGGCGATCGGCGAGGCCTGGTCGCCCCATCGCAGCACCGCCGCCTGGTATCTCTGGCGCGCCGTGGACGAAGCGCGCGCGGCCTAGGTCGTGGCCGACCGGGGGCCCGTCACCGGGCCGGATGCGTTGCCCTCGGCGACCTGGTGTCCAGGCCATGGGCCCGGCCCCGCGGTGCAATCCTTCCGCCCATCCGGCACGCCTGTTTCCTGGCGTTTTGCTCATGCCTCTGGCGCGTGCCGCCCGATCCCGACCAACCTTCGCTGTCGCCCCGCGTTCCCGTTTGGGGCGCTGTCGAGCGGGCGCCGAGAGGAAACGCGGCACCGGCGCGTCGCGTTGCGGCGCGGGAATGGGCGCGCTCCGACGCGGAGCATAGCCTATCCACACCGGCGCCGCAGGCCAACATCCCGGGGCGGCGTCCATGGCCGGGTGGTGGCGATGGAAGTCAAACCAAACGCTACGCCGCCATCAGTCGGGCCATCGGCGAAGGGGCGCGATAGGGGGGCAGTCCTCGCATTTCTGTCCGAGAATGCCGGGGGGTGACCCAAGCGGCGATTTTCGCGCGCACGGCGTCGGTGACCGACCGGCCCAGCGAAGCCGGTCCATCGACGAGCCGAAGCTTCGCGCCGATCTCTTCGCGCCGGTAACGTTGCTCGGCATAGCGGTCGTCCCTGATGCCAAAAACCATGCCTCGGGGCGGGCCCGGTCCATCGAGGTGGATCACCGCGGCACGGCGCTGATTCCGCCTACCCGAGGATCATCGAGGGTTGCACGCGAGGTCTGACGGTGTCACCGTGCCCGCCGGTTCCCGTAACGTCGCAAGACTGGCTCTCACATCACGGCTGGCTCTCACATCACGGGCTGCCCAAGCCGATAAGGCGTCCCGCGCAGAAGGCAGCGGAGGGCAGAAGGAAGCGGAGGTACGTACGGTCATGAGTGTGATGGCGTTCGTGGTCTGGGCCGTGATCCTCGCACCTATCGTCTGGTTCTTCGCACGGATGGGCATCAATCGTGACGCCACGAGACTGATCGCCAGCTTTCGTCGCTGGCGACTCGGCCGGCTCACGGGCCGCCTGGTCAGCTACAGCTCGTACACGACCGTAAGCGGCAGCGGCGGCTACAGCGTCGGCGATGCGGTGGCTCCGGTAAGCATCCGCACTCACTTGCACGAAAAATTGCGTCTCGAATTAGCGGGCGGCAAGCTGAGGGACTTTGAACTCGTGGGCTTTGAGCTCACCCCTACGATCGGGGATGTGATCACCCTCTGGATCGCATCTCGGTACAGCTCCGAAAGTATTTTCGCAGCTCTCAATCATACCACCGAGTCCATGGCCCTCAATATGCAGGAGCTGTTCGCCATGGGCACCGGGGGGCGGATGTTGCAGTCCCTCAAGGGCATTGCTGCGGCAATTTTCATGGCCTTCTGCGTCATCGTAGGAATTGTGCTGCAGCAGATCGCCATCATCATGTGGGGATGGATTCCGTGGGCGATCTGGCTATGGCGCACGCGCTATATTTCCGGGTTCGCGAAAAGGGGAGCAAAGCCGCTTTGGATCGCCTCCGCTGCAGACGCCCAGGCCTTGATGGCCGCGTCTCCCGCAGCCGCCCCGGCCGTGTCCGGCCCGTGAATTCCCGATACTCCGGGTCATCCCGGGTGATTCGACCCGGTCGGATACCGCCCTAGCCCAGAAACCGCTCGACCGCCGCCACGAACCCGTCGGGGTCGTCCGCGTGCAGCCAGTGCCCCGCCTCGGGCAGCACCGCAAAGCGCACGGCGGGAAACAGCGCGCGGATGACCGCGTGGTGCTCCTCGCGCACATAGGGCGAGCGTCCGCCGACCAGGAACAGCGTCGGTCCCTCGAACACCCCCGCCGTCGCGGGCCAGTCGAGAATGTCGTAGAGCCCGGCGGCGATTTCCTCGAGCCCCACGGCCCAGCGCGGCTCCCGCCCGGTCATCAGGTTCTGGGCGAGGAACCCACGCACGGAGGGGTCCGGGGCTACCAGGGCCAGCGCCGCGTCAGCGTCCGCGCGGGTCATGCCGGGGAAAAGGCGCATGCCGCGCATCGCCGCGATATAAGCGTTGAACTCGCTGCGATAGCGTACCGGCGCGATGTCCGCGACGATCAGCCGGCGGACGGTTCCGGGGTGGCGCAGCGCCACCGTCATCGCGACCTTTCCACCCATGGAATGACCGAGCAGGTCGCAGGGTGTGGCGCCGAGCGAGGTCAGCGTCTCCACCACGTCCGCCGCCATCTCGGGGTAGGTCATGCCCGGCGCGCGCGGGCTGCCGCCGTGGTTGCGCAGATCGAGCGCGAGCACCCGGCGGCGCTCCGCGAGACGTTTCTGCACCGTCGCGAGATTGGTGGCGCGGCCGAACAGCCCGTGCGTCATGGCAAGCGCGGGCACACCCTCGCCGCGTTCGATCGCGCGCAGCCGCATCGTCATCGCCTGCGCGGGGGCCACGCGGCGACCGCGACGCCCGCCAGCACCAGCGCCGTGCCGGCGACAAGGTCGGGCCCGATCGTCTCGCCCAGCCACCAGGCGGAGAACAGCAGCCCCGCCGCCGGCGTCGCGAGGAACCCGACGGAGGAGATCATCGCCGGCAGGGTCGCCGCCGCCTCCATCACGCACCAAGTGCCGGCGGGCCCGGCGAGCAGGCCGATATAGGCGAGCGCGCCCGCCGCGCCGATACCCCATTCCGTCGGGCGCGGCGTTTCCAGCCAGGCGAGCGGCAGCAGCACCAGCGTCGCGAGACCGAAGCACCAGGGCAGCAGGTCCAGCATCCGGTGCTCCGGCGGGAAGCGCCGCACCGTGAGGATCGCGGCCGAGAACCCGCCCGCCGCGATCAACAGCAGCGCGTGGCCGAGCAGCACGCCCTTCGCGTGCCAGTTGATCGCCCACGGTCCCATCAGCACCACCACGCCAGCGAGCCCGATCCCCGCCGCGGTCCAGCGGCGCGCCGAGACCCGCTCGCGCAGCAGAACGTAGGAGAGCGGTGCGATCCAGATGGTGGTGACGTTGGCCAGGATGGTCGTGCGACCCGCCGAGACATAGGCGACCGCGATGTGCGCCAGCGCGAAGAAAAGTGCGAGTTGCAGCAACCCCACTGAGAGCACCGCCGGCATGTCCCGCCGCCCCGGCAACCGCACGCGGCCCGTCGTCAGCAGCAGCACCGTGGTCGCGGTCAGGCAGGAAACGCCGGCGCGGCCGGCCGCGAACCACAGCGGCTGCGCGCCGTCCTCGATCGCGAGCTTGGTGATCGGCCAGGCGCTGGCGAGCAGCACGACCGAGGCGGCAAGCTGCGCCAGGCCACGCACCGGCAGCCCCTCGCGGGGAATGGCTGTCGTCGCTTCAGCGGACATGACGCGCCATCGCATGTCCCGGCCGCGCTGCCTACCCTTTCCGCGCGCCCAGAACCGCGCCCAGAACCGCGCGCCCAGAGCCGGGCGTCCAGAGCCGGGTGTCCAGAGCCGGGCGTCCAGAGCCGGGCGTCCAGAGCCGCACGCCTAGAGCCGGGCGCGGGTCGAGCGAGGGGTCGCGAGCAGCAGGTTGGTCTCGCTGTCGCGCACCCCCTGGATCAGGCGGATGCGGCGCAGCGCCGCGTCGAGCTCGGCAAGGCTCTCGGTGCCCAGCTCCACCACCAGATCCCAGCGCCCGTTGGTGGTGTGGATGGCGGCGATCTCGGCCAGGCCGGCGAGGCTGCGCACCACCCGGTCCGCCGCGACCCCCTCGACCGCAATCATGACGATGCCGCGCACCGGCTGCTCGATGGCGTCGGATTTGAGGATCACGGTGTAGCCGAGGATGGTGCCCGACTGCTCCAGCCGCTCGATGCGCGCCCGCACCGTGGCCCGCGACAGGCCGAGCGCGGCGGCGAGCGCGGAGACGCTCTGCCGCCCGTTATGGCGCAGCAGTGCCGTGAGTTTCGTATCGATCGCGTCCATGCCTGCCGATCCGGTCATATTTCCCGCCATAATGGTAAGGTCGCCTGCAAATATTGCCAAATTCGCCTGTTCGTTCCGCCAGGGGGCGCTGCTTGGCTGTGCCCGGCTGACATCGCGACGGGGCCGGGGCGGGAATGACGAGACGGGTTTGCAAACTGATCGGCGTGCCGGTGCAGGACGGTTCCGGGCGGCGGGGCTGCGAGATGGGCCCGGCCGCGCTGCGCGCCGCCGGCCTCGCCGAGGCGATCGCGAGCCTCGGGCATGGCGTGGCCGATCTCGGCACCCTGGCACCGCCGCCGCCGCTGCCGGCGAGCTACCCCAACCCGGTGCTAAAGAACCTTCCCCAGGTCGCCGCCTGGGTCGACAAGCTCGCCGCGGTGGCCTTCGCCGAGAGTGCCGAGGGCATGCCGCTGTTCATGGGCGGCGATCACAGCCTGTCGGCCGGCACCATCGCCGGGCTGGCACGGCGCGCGGCGCTGCTCGGGCGCAAGCTGTTCGTGCTGTGGCTCGATGCGCATCCGGATTTCCACTCCCTGCACTCGACCGAGAGCGGCAACATCCATGGCACGCCGGTCGCCTACCTCACCGGCCAGCCCGGCTTCGCCGGCGGCCTGCCGCAGCTCGCGGCCACGGTCGATCCGCGCCACGTCGCCATGCTCGGCATCCGCAGCGTCGATACCGCCGAGCGCCGCGCCCTGGCCGGCAGCGGCATCACCGTCCTCGACATGCGCGCGATCGACGAGCACAGCATCGCCCCGCTGCTGCGCCGGCTGCTCGAGCGCGTGCGCGCCGAGGACGGGCTGCTGCACGTCAGCTTCGACGTGGACTTCCTCGACCCGGCGATCGCCCCCGCGGTCGGCACCACCGTGCCCGGCGGCGCCAGCTTCCGCGAGGCCCACCTGGTGATGGAGATGCTGCACGACAGCGACCTGGTGACGAGCCTCGACCTGGTGGAGCTGAACCCGTTCCTCGACGAGCGCGGCCGCACCGCGACGCTGCTGGTCGACCTGGTGGCGAGCCTGTTCGGCCGCCATGTCCTCGATCGCCCGACAAGGAGCTTCTGATGTCCGCACCAGCCGCGCTCAACGTCGTGCCATTCGTCAGCGTCGATACGATGATGAAGCTGATCAACCGCCACGGCGCCGAGCGCTTCCTCACCGAGCTTGCCGCCTACATCGAGGAGGATTTCCGCCGCTGGGAAAGCTTCCAGAAGACCGCGCGCGTGGCGGCGCACTCGCCGGACGGCGTGATCGAGCTGATGCCGGCGAGCCACGACACGCTCTATGCCTTCAAATACGTGAACGGCCACCCGAAGAACACACGCAGCGGGCGGCAGACCGTCACCGCCTTCGGCCTGCTCGCCGATGTCGCGACCGGCTACCCGATCCTGCTCTCGGAGATGACGCTGCTGACCGCGATGCGCACCGCGGCGACCTCGGCGGTCGCGGCGAAATACCTCGCCCCGCCAGCGGCGCGCACCATGGCGCTGATCGGCAACGGCGCGCAATCCGAGTTCCAGGCGTTGGCGTTCCGCGCCCTGCTCGGCATCGACCGCCTGCGCCTCTACGACATCGACCCCGCGGCGACGCGCAAATGCGCCGCCAACCTCGCCCGCCTCGGCTTCGATGTGACCGCCTGCGCCGGGGTCGCCGAGGCTGTCCAGGGAGCCCAGATCGTCACCACCGCGACCGCCGACAAGCAGTGCGCGACCATCCTCAGCGACAACCTGGTCGGTGCGGGGATGCACATCAACGCGATCGGCGGCGACTGCCCCGGCAAGACCGAGCTGCACCGCGACATCCTGCTGCGCGCCCGGATCCTCGTCGAATATCCGCCGCAGACGCGCGTCGAGGGCGAGATCCAGCAACTGCCGCCGGACCATCCGGTCGAGGAGCTGTGGCGGGTGATCGCGGGCCAGGCGCCGGGGCGGCGCGGCGCCAGCGAGATCACGCTGTTCGACTCCGTCGGCTTCGCGATCGAGGATTTCTCGGCGCTGCGCTACGTCCGCGACCAGGTGCTGCTGATGCCGGGCGTCGAAAAGCTCGACATGCTGGCCGACCCCGACGATCCGCGCGACCTCTTCGGCATGATCCTGCGCGCCGCCTGAAACGCGCCCCCTTCCATCCGCCCTCGCTGGCGCGGCATGCTGCGGCGAGCCAACCGGGGGACCGCATGAAGCAGGATCGGCCTTTCGCCGCCTTCGCCGCCGAGAACGTGGAGCGCGACGCCCTGCGCCGGCGCATCACCGCGGCGACCCGTCGCCCCGAAACCGAGTGCCTGCCGCCGCTGCTGCAGGCCGCCCGCCTGCCGGCGGACGTCCTGCAGGCGGCCGAGGCGACCGCCGGGCGGCTGATCGCAACGCTGCGCGCGCGGCGCCACGGCGGCAGCGTCGAGGGCTTGATGCAGGAGTACGCGCTCTCGAGCGAGGAGGGGATCGCGCTGATGTGCCTCGCCGAGGCGCTGCTGCGCATCCCCGACACGGCGACGCGCGATGCGCTGATCCGCGACAAGATCGGCGGCGGCGACTGGCGCGCGCATCTCGGCCACTCGCCCTCGCTTTTCGTCAACGCCGCGACCTGGGGCCTGGTGGTCACCGGCAGCCTCACCTCGCTGGCCAGCGAGACCGGGCTGTCCGGCGCGCTGGGGCGGCTCGTTTCGCGCGGCGGCGAACCGCTGATCCGCCGCGGCGTCGATGTCGCGATGCGCCTGCTCGGCGAGCAATTCGTCATGGGCGAAACGATTCCCCAGGCCCTCGCCCGCGCCCGCGCGCTGGAGGCGCAGGGTTTCCGCCACTCCTACGACATGCTGGGCGAGGCGGCGGCGACGGCCGCGGACGCGCGCCGCTACCGCGACGCCTACGAGGCCGCGATCCACGCCATCGGCGCCGCCGCCGCGGGGCGCGGGCCGATCGAGGGGCCGGGCATCTCGATCAAGCTCTCGGCGCTGCATCCGCGCTACAGCCGCGCCCAGCGCCATCGCACGCTGGCCGAGCTCTACCCGGTGCTGCGCGAGCTGGCGCTGCTCGCACACCGTTACGATATCGGTATCAATCTCGACGCCGAGGAGGCCGATCGGCTGGAGCCCTCGCTCGACCTGCTGGAGGCGCTGTGCCGCGAGCCGGCGCTGGCCGGCTGGGGCGGCATCGGCTTCGTCGTGCAGGCCTACCAGAAGCGCGCGCCGCACGTGCTCGACTGGATCGTGGCACTGGCGCGCGCAACCGGGCACCGGCTGATGCTGCGCCTGGTCAAGGGCGCCTACTGGGATGCCGAGATCAAGCGCGCGCAGCTCGACGGCCTGGCGGACTATCCGGTCTATACGCGCAAGGTGCACACGGACGTCTCCTACCTCGCCTGCGCGCGCCAGTTGCTCGCAGCACCGGACGCGGTGTTTGCCCAGTTCGCCACCCACAACGCGATGACCCTGGCGGCGATCCACGCGCTCGCCGGCGCCGGCGCGCCGCGCGACGCCTACGAGTTCCAGTGCCTGCACGGCATGGGCGAGCCGCTCTACGAACAGGTGGTGGGAGCGGCGCGACTCGACCGGCCCTGCCGCATCTACGCCCCGGTCGGCACGCACGAGACCCTGCTCGCCTACCTGGTGCGCCGGCTGCTGGAGAACGGCGCCAACGCCTCCTTCGTGCATCGCATCGCCGACCCCGACGTTCCCGAGGCGGAACTGCTCGCCGACCCGGTGGCGCAGGCCGCGGCGATCGTGCCGCAGGGCCAGCCGCACCCCGCGATCGCGCTGCCGCGCGACATCCTGGGTGCGCGCGCGAACTCGCTCGGGCTCGACCTCGCCGACGAGGACGTGCTCGCGGCGCTGGCCGGAACCTGCCTCGGCGCCGGCCCCTGGCACGCGGCTCCGCTGCTGGCCGACGGCGCCGCGACCGGCGCGCCGCGCGAGCTGTTCAACCCCGCGGATCACGCCGATGTCGTCGGCACCGTCGTCGAGGCAGACACGGAGGTCGTTGCGAAATCGGTAGGACTCGCCGAGGCCGCAGCACCGGCCTGGGCGGCGATGGCGCCCGCGCGCCGCGCCGCGATCCTGCGCCGCGCCGCCGACCTGCTGGAAGCGCGCACCCCTGCCCTGATCCCGCTGATCGTGCGTGAGGCCGGCAAATCCATCGCCAACGCGGTGGGCGAGGTGCGCGAGGCCACCGACTTCCTGCGCTACGATGCCGACGCCATCGTCGGCTTCGACAACGCGACGCATCGCCCGCTCGGCCCGGTGGTCGCGATCAGCCCCTGGAACTTCCCGCTCTCCATCTTCACCGGCCAGGTCGCGGCGGCGCTCGCCGCCGGCAACACGGTGCTCGCCAAGCCCGCGCCAGAGACCCCGCTGGTCGCCGCCCAGGCGGTCGCGATCCTGCACGAGGCCGGCGTTCCGCCGGGAGCGCTGCAACTGCTGCCCGGCGGCACCGCGACCGGTGCCGCCCTGGTCGCCGACCGGCGCATCAGGGGTGTGCTGTTCACCGGCTCGACCGAGGCGGCGCGGCACATCCAGGCCAGCCTCGCCCAGCGGCTGGAAGGCGCCCCGATACCACTGATCGCCGAGACCGGCGGGCAGAACGCGATGGTGGTCGATTCCTCGGCGCTGCCGGAACAGGTGGTCGCCGACGCGATTCGTTCCGCCTTCGATTCGGCCGGGCAACGCTGCTCCGCCCTGCGCGTGCTGTGCGTGCAGGAGGATGTCGCCGAACGGATCTTCGCCATGCTGCGCGGTGCGATGCGCGAGCTCGCGATCGGCAACCCGGACCGGCTCGCGACCGATCTCGGCCCGGTGATCTCCGCGCGCGCGCGCGATGCGATCCTCGGCCATATCGGCACGATGCGTGCCGGCGGCCATGCGGTCGAGACGCTGCCGCTGCCCGATGACTGCGCCCGCGGCACCTTCGTCGCGCCGACGCTGATCGAAATCGGCAGCATGGCGGAGCTCGAGCGCGAGGTGTTCGGCCCGGTGCTGCACCTGCTGCGGTTCCGCCGCGACCGGCTGGACGCGCTGATCGAGAGCATCAACGCCAGCGGCTACGCGCTCACTTTCGGGGTGCACACCCGCATCGCCGAAACCGAGGCGCGCGCGATCGCGCTTGCCGCCGCCGGCAACATCTACGTCAACCGCGACCTGATCGGCGCGGTCGTCGGCGTGCAGCCATTCGGCGGGCGCAATCTTTCCGGAACCGGTCCGAAGGCCGGCGGTCCGCTCTATCTCCACCGCCTGCTCGCCAGCGCGCCGCCGCCGCTGCGCGGCCGCCCGGCGCAGCCGGCCGTGGACTGGCTCGCGCATCTCGCCGCCACCGGCTCGCCCGCCGCCGCTCCGGCAGCCGCCCTGATCGCCACCTCCGCGTTCGGCCATGCGGCGGAGCTTCGCGGCGCGGTCGGCGAGCGCAACCGCTACGAACTGGTGCCGCGCGGCACCGTGCTGTGCCTCGGCGAACGGCCGGAGCTTGCGGTCGCGGCGGCGCTTGCGACCGGCAACCGCGCGCTGGTGGCGGCCGGCATGACGGTGCCGGCGGGGCTCGCCGGGCATATCGTTCCGATCGCGGATTGGCGGCGCGAGGCCTTCGACGCCGTCCTGTTCGATGGCGACGAGGGCGAGGCACGCGCGCTTGCCGTGGCGCTCGCGCAACGGCCAGGCCCGATCGCGACGCTGCAGACCGTCGCAGGCGGCCTGCGCCTCGACCTGCTGCTCGCCGAGCGCAGCATCAGCGTCAACACCGCCGCCGCCGGCGGCAACGCGACGCTGATGGCGCTCGTCTAGACCATCTCCAACCTGTCCGGGCCGGACCGGCTCCGACGGACCGCAGGTCGCTCTAGAGGGCGACGTCGAGCATGATCTTGCCGATATGCGCGCTGCTCTCCATCAGCGCGTGCGCCTGCGCTGCCTGCGCGAGCCCGAAGCAGCGATGGATGACCGGTCCGCAGCGCCCGGCCGCGAGCACCGGCCAGACCATCTGGTGCAGTGCCGCCGCGATCGCGCCCTTCTGCGCCGTGCTGCGCGGGCGCATGGTCGAGCCGCAGACCGTCAGCCGGCGCACCATGATCGGCGTGAGGTCGAAGCCGTCGAGCCGGGAGCCATGCAGGAAGGCGATCAGCACCAGTCGCCCGTCCAGCGCGAGCGCGCGGATGTTGCGCGGGAAATAGGCGGCGCCGACCATGTCGAGGACCACATCCACGCCCCTGCCGTCGGTCGCCTCGCGCACCGCCTCGAGGAAATCCGCCTCACGGTAGTTGATCGCGACCGCCCCCAGCGCCGCGGCCGCGGCGGCCTTGGCCGCGCTGCCGACCGTCGTGAACACCTTGGCGCCGAACTCGCGGGCGAGTTGGATCGCGGTCACGCCGATGCCCGACGTGCCGCCATGGATCAGCGCCGTCTCGCCGGCGGCGAGGCGGCCGAGCATGAACAGGTTGGCCCAGACGGTGAAATACGTCTCCGGCAGCGCGGCCGCGTGCAGCGCGTCGTAGCCCGCGGGCCAGGGCAGCGTCTGCGCCGCCGGCGCCGTCGCATACTCGGCGTAGCCGCCGCCGTTGGTGAGCGCGCAGACCCGCTCGCCCGGCCGGTAGCGCGTCACCCCGGCGCCGGCCGCGACCACCTCGCCCGCGACCTCGAGGCCGAGCACCGGGCTGGCGCCTGGCGGCGGCGGGTAGGAACCCTGGCGCTGCGCCACGTCGGGCCGGTTCACGCCGGCGGCGAGCACGCGGATCAGCACCTCGTCCGGCCCCGGTGCCGGCACCGGCCCCTCGACCAGTTCCATCACCTCCGGCGCGCCCGGCGCCTTGCAGGTGATATGTCTCATCGTCGTCGGCAGGCGCATCGGCGCATCTCCCTGTGCGGTCAATTCCTCTGGGTGCGGCCAATTCCTCTGGCCCGATACTCCCTGGCGCCGCGCCGGCGGCGCGCGGGCGGGAACGGTTGCGGTGGAACTCAGCCGACGCGCAGCAGCCGCGGCCCCTCGTCGCGCAGCCAGCGCATCGCCGCATCGGTGTGCGGCGTCATCGTCGCGACCAGCGCCCAGAACCGGCTGGCGTGGTTCATGTGCCGCAGATGCGCCACCTCGTGCGCCGCGACATAGTCCTGGACGAAGGGCGGCGCCATGACGAGGCGCCAGCAGAAGGCGAGGTCGCCGCGCGCCGAGCAGCTGCCCCAGCGGGTGCGCGTATCCTTCACCGCGATGCGCCGCGGCTGCAGCCCCGCCGTGCCGGCCTTCGCCATCGCCAGCATGGTGAAGCGGTGCCTGGCCTCGGCGCGCAGGAAGTCGCCGACCCGGCGCGGCAGGAACGCGGCGTCGCCCGAGACCTGCAAGGTCCGGTCGAGGAGCTGCACGCCGGCGCGCCCGGCGGGCATGTGGCGGATCCGGTGCATCTCGCCGTCGAGCGGCACCAGCGCGCCGTCGGCGAACGGCAGGCGCAGCGGCAGCGCCGCGAGGCGGGCGGCGATCCATTCCGCGTTGTCGTGCAGCAGCCCGATAGCCGCCTGGTGGCCGGCGCGCAGCGGCAGGGTGACGACGACCGCCCCGTCGGCCGGGTCAATGCGCAGCGAAATCCGTCGCGCCTGGCGGCTGCGGCGCCAGCGGACCGGGGCCGGTCCGCTCGGCAAACGCAACAACTCCGGCTTGCTGGATTCCATCGCCGCCATCCTGCCGTGCGGCGCGCCTCGCCGCAACGATTTCGATGCCGCGGCGTGCGAGATTCCGCGCCGCCGCCGCCAGAGGCTCAGGCGGCGCGGCCGCGGTCGAGATCGGGGAGCAGGCCGGCGAGCAGGCCGATCAGCGGCAGGAAGGCGCAGAGCCGGTAGACCGCATCGATGCCCCAGGAATCGGCGAGGCCGCCGAGCACGGCCGCCCCCACCCCGCCCATGCCGAAGGCGAAGCCGAAGAACAGGCCGGAGATGGTGCCGACCCGCCCGGGCATCAGCTCCGTCGCGTAGACCAGGATCGCGGAGAAGGCGGAGGCCAGGATCAGCCCGATCGGCACCGTCAGCACCGTGGTCCAGAACAGGTTGGCGAAGGGCAGCGCGAAGGTGAACGGGAATACGCCGAGGATCGAGCCCCAGATCACGTAGCGCCGGCCGATCCGGTCGCCGATCGGCCCGCCGAGAAAGGTCCCGGCGGCGACGGCGGCGAGGAAGATGAAGAGGTGAAGCTGCGCGCTATCCACCGAAACGCCGAAATGGTGGATCAGGTAGAACGTATAATAAACATTGAGACTCGATAAATAAAAATACTTCGAGAAGATCAGCAGCAGCAGGATCGCGATGCTCACCGCCACCCGCCGCGGCGACACGCCGGAGCCGACATGCGTCTGCCCGCGCGCCGCCCGCGTGCGCTGGTGTGCCGCCGACCACCGCCCGACCGCGCCGAGCACCGCCATCGCCAGCAGGGCCGCGAGCGCGAACCAGGCGATGCTATGCTGACCGTAGGGGAGCACGACGAAGGCGGCGAGCAGCGGGCCCATGGCGGAGCCGCAGTTGCCGCCGACCTGGAAGAAGGATTGCGCGAAGCCGAGCCGCCCGCCGGAAGCGGCGCGCGCGGTGCGCGATGCTTCCGGGTGGAACACCGCCGAGCCCATGCCGACCATGCCGGCGGCGAGCAGCAGCGCGGCGAAGACCGGTGCCTGCGACAGCACCAGCAGGCCGAGCAGCGAGACGCCCATCCCCACGGCCAGCGAATAGGGCATCGGCCGGCGGTCGGTGACGACACCGACCAGCGGCTGCAGCAGCGAGGCGGTGATCTGGAAGGTGAGCGCGATCAGCCCGATCTGGCCGAAGCTCAGCGCGAACTTGGTCTTCAGGATCGGGTAGATCGAGGGGATCAGCGACTGGATCGTGTCGTTGAGGAAGTGGCTGAAGCTCAGCGCCAGCAGCACCGGGATCACCGCGACGGCGGCCGGCCCGGCCGCGCTGGCGCCCGCTTCGGCGGCACCCGCACCGTCGGCCACGGACGTGCTGGGCGCTGGCGCGGTCTGCGTCGTCGTCGACAATGGCCGTTCCCCCGGTGACGCAGCCATGGTGCGGTGCCATGGCCGGTCGCGCCAGCGGTCGTGGCGCGGATCAGAATCCCGGCCAGCGCCGGGCTGCCATCGCCCCGTGCGGCACGTCGGCGAGTTCCGCCGGCTCGTTGGGCAGCGCCTTCGGGTTGCGCCAGCAATCGGGGATGCCGAGGCTCGCGGTGCAGTAGGGTCCGAGATAGGGCGCCATCGCCGCCGCCGAGGTCGCGGCCGGCGGCAGCACGGCGGGCGGCGGCGGCGCGGCGCAGGCGGCGAGCAGCAGCGGCACCGACAAGGGCAGGAGCGGCGGGCGGCGAACCATGCGCGAGCCTAGCGCCGCGTCGGTGAACGGGAGGTTTGCGACGCCGGCAACCCACGGCTATATCCCGCGCCTGCTGCGACGCGGAGATGAGCCGGTTTGTCCGATATTTTCGATGAGGTCGAACAGGAGCTGCGGGCCGAGCGCGCCCGCAAGCTGCTGCAACGCTACGGCGGCGTGCTGATTGCCGCCGCGGTGGTGGTGGTGGTGGCGGTCGGCGGCTGGGAAGCCTGGCAGGCCTGGCAGACGCGCCAGCGCAACGCGGTCGCGACGCTTTACCTGGCGGCGGGCCAGGCGGCCGACAGCCCGGACACGGCGACGCGCCAGACAGCGGTGCCCGAGCTGCGCCAGGTGATCGCGCGCGGCGACGAGGGTTACAAGACCCTCGCGCGGCTACGGCTCGCCGCGGTGCTGGCGGCAAGCGACCCCAAGGCGGCGCTGACACTGTGGAACCAGGTCGCGGGCGATACGGCCGCGGACCCGTTGCTGCGCGACACCGCCTCGCTGTCCTGGGCGCTGCATGTGGTCGATGCCGGCGACCCGGGCATTGTCGGCGCGCGGCTCGCCGCGCTGGCGCGGCCGGAGAACCCGCTGCACGCGCTCGCCGAGGAAGCCCAGGCGCTGCTCGATCTGCGGCTCGGCAAGATGGCCGAGGCCAAAGCCAAGCTGAAGGCGCTGATGGACGACACCACCGCGCCGCAAGGCGTGCGCGGGCGGGCCAGCGGTCTGCTGACGCAACTCGGAGGTTCGTGATGCGCCCTGCCCTTCCCAGGCTCGCGCGCCGCGCGCTGGTCCTCGGCTCGCCGCTGGTGCTGGCCGGCTGCGGCCTCACCGATAACTGGTTCGGCTCGAGCAAGCCGCCGATCCCCGGCAAGCGCGTGCCGGTGCTGACCGAACAGCACGGCCTCGTCGCCGACCCGGACGCGCCGCCGGTCGCGGTGCCCACGGCGGCCGGCGTCCCCGCCTGGCCGCAACCGGGCAGTACCCCGGCGCACCCGGGCGGCAACCTGGCGCTGGCCGCCAATCCCGGCCTCGCCTGGCAGGGCGACGTCGGCGCTGGCACCGGCTATCGCCAGCGCATCACCGCGACCCCGGTCGTGGCCGATGGCCGCGTCTTCACGATGGACGCGGACGCGGTGGTGCACGCCTTCTCCGCCCACGACGGCAGCCTGCTTTGGCGCGCCTCGACCCGCTCGAAGGGCGACCGCAGCACCAATGTCGGAGGCGGCATCGCGGTCATGGCGGGGACGGTCTACGCCACCACCGGACGCGGCGACGCGGTCGCCTTCGAGGCCGCGAGCGGCAAGCGCGTCTGGGCATCGCGACTGCGCGGCGCCGCGCGCAGCGGGCCCACCCTGGTCGAGGACCGGCTGTTCGTGCCGCTGCTGGGCGATTCGCTGGCGGCGCTGGCGCGCAAGGACGGCAAGGAGCTGTGGTCGCATCAGGCCGGGCGGGTGGATTTCGGCTCGCTCGGCGCGCCGGCGCCGGCCTATGCGGACGGCGTGCTGGTCGCGGGCTTCGGCTCCGGCGACCTGCTGGCGCTGCGCGGCGTCTCCGGCATCGTGCTCTGGGGCGACAGCCTGGCGAGCGCCGGCGGGCGCGGCGCGATCGGCGAGTTGTCGGCGATCCGCGGCATGCCGGCGATCGTGAACGGGCGGGTCTACGCGGTCGGCCTCGGCGGCAGCGCGGTGGCCGACGACCTGCGCTCCGGGCGGCGGCTGTGGTCGCGCGACATCACCTCCGCCGAATCGCCGTGGGTTGCGGGCAACTACGTCTTCTTCGCCGCGCAGGATGCGCGCGTCGCCGCGGTCTCCGCCGATGCCGGCCGGGTCGCCTGGGTGACACAGTTGCCGGCCTTCACCGACCCCAAGAGCGAGAAGCACCCGATCCTGTGGCACGGGCCGGTGCTCGCCGGCGGGCGACTGCTGGTCGCCGGCGAGCATGGCAAGGCGGCCTGGCTCGATCCGGCGAAGGGCGCGGTGCTTGGTGAGACGGATCTGCCGGGCGGCGCAGCCGTCGCGCCGGTGGTCGCGGGCGGCACGCTCTATATCGTGACGCTCGGCGGCGCGATCCTCGCGTATCGCTGAGCGCATGCTGCCGCTCGTCGTCATTGCCGGGCGGCCGAATGTCGGCAAGTCCACGCTGTTCAACCGTCTCGTCGGGCGCCGGCTCGCGATCGTCGCCGACACGCCGGGAGTGACGCGCGACCGGCGCGAGGCGGAGGCACTGCTGCGCGGCCGGCGGGTGCGCGTCGCCGATACCGCGGGGCTGGAGGAGGCCCCGCCGGAGAGCCTCGGGCGGCGCATGCACGAATCCGCGACCTCGGCGATCCGTGAGGCCGATCTCGTCATCTTCGTCGTCGACGGGCGCGCCGGCATCGTGCCGGACGACCAGCATTTTGCCGCCTGGCTGCGCCGGACCGGACGCCCCGTGCTGCTGGTGGCCAACAAGGCGGAGGGCCGCGAGGGCTGGGCCGGCGCGCTGGAGGCGCACCGCCTCGGCTTCGGCGCCGCGCTGGCGGTCTCGGCCGAACATGGCGAGGGCCTCGCCGAGCTGATGGGCGAGATCGCCGACCGCCTGCCCGAGGAGGTGGAAGAAACCGGCGAGGCGACGCCGCTCCGGCTCGCGGTGATCGGGCGGCCGAATGCCGGCAAGTCGACGCTGGTCAACCGCCTGCTCGGCGAGGCCCGGCTGGTGACGGGGCCGGAGCCCGGGCTTACGCGCGACGCCGTCGCCGTCGCCCTGCGCGACGCGGCCGGACCGATCGAGATCGTCGACACCGCGGGGATGCGCAGGCGCGCGCGGGTGCAAAAGGGGTTGGAGCAGGCCTCGGTCGGCGCCAGCATCGCCGCGCTCAAGCTCGCCGAGGTGGTGGTGCTGCTGGCGGACGCGACGGTGGGGCTCGAGGACCAGGACCTGCAGCTCGCACGCCTCGTCGAGCGCGAGGGGCGCGCGCTGGTGATCGGGCTCAACAAGTGGGACGCGGTCGAGGACCGCGGTGCCGCGCGCCGGCGCGTCGCGGACGCGCTCGAAGCCTCGCTCGCGCAGATGAAGGGCATTGCCGTGGTCCCGTTCTCGGCCCTCACCGGCGCGGGGGTGGAGAAGCTGCTGCCGGCGGTGCGCGCGGTGCATGCGATCTGGAACAAGCGGGTGCCGACCGGCGAGCTGAACCGCTGGTTCGAGGCCGCTCTCGAACGCCACCCGCCGCCGCTCGTGGACGGAAGGCGGCTCAAGCTGCGCTACATCACCCAGGCCAAGGCGCGGCCGCCGACCTTCGTCGTCTTCGGCACCCGCGCCGAGGCAACGCCGGAAGACTACAAGCGCTACCTCGCGAATTCGCTGCGGGAGGATTTCGATCTCCCCGGCGTGCCGCTCAGGATCACGTTCCGCGGGACCGAGAACCCCTACGACGAGAAATAGCGCGGCGGTCCAGAGCAATATCCGACCAGATAGAATTATCTGATCGGATTTATTGCTCTGGGAAACTTAGACTCCAGAACGACTTATCTCCGCTTTCTCGGTGCCGGACCGGCTCCGGGAGAGCGGAAATTGCTCTAAAGCCGCACCACCGCGCCATGGCGCAGCTCGCCCGGCTCGCACAGATCAGCGATCGCGGGGGCGAATTGCGCGGGCTTGGGCAGCGTCTCCTGGTCCTCGCCGGGCATGGCGAAACGGCGCAGGCGGGTGGCCATCGGCGGCGGCTCGACGAGGTTGATGCGCAGCGGCGTGGACTCGGTCTCCCCCGCCCAGGCCAGCACCAGGTTGTGCTGTGCGGCCTTGCTCGCGCCATAGGTGCCCCAGAAGGCGCGCGGATGCGTCGCCCGCGCGTCGGTGACGAACACCGCCCGGCCGGCCTGCGCCGCCAGCAGCAGCGGCCCCGCAGTGCGGATCAGCCGCCAGGCGGCCGCGGCGTTGACCGCGAAGGTCTGCGTCCAGTCGTGTTCGGTGATGTGGTGCGCGGGTGTCAGCGTGCCCAGCGTCGCTGCCGCATGCACCAGGATGTCGAGCCGGCCGAAGCGCGCGTAGAGGCTGGGGCCGATCTGGTCGATCTCCGCGCTCTCGGTCAGGTCGAGCGGCAGCAGCGTCGCCTCCTGCCCGAGCGCGCGGATCGCGTCGTCCAGCGCCTCGAGCGCGCCCGGGGTGCGCGAGGTCGCGACCACGTGCACGCCGCGGCGCGCGAGCTCGAGCGCCACCGCGTTGCCGAGCCCGCGTCCGGCCCCGGTGACGAGGGCAATACGTTGCGTCATCGTTACGACCTCGTTTCGGCGAGCAGGCTCAGCTGGCGGCTTTCGTTGTCCATCGCGTCGGGCAGCGCGATCGGGTACTCGCCGGTGAAGCAGGCATCGCAGTATTGCGGCGCCGCGCTGTCGCGCCCGGCATGGCCGAGCGCGCGGTAGAGCCCGTCACTGGAGATGAAGGCCAGGCTGTCCGCGCCGATGAGGCTGCGCATCTCCTCGATGGAATGGGTCGCGGCGAGCAGCTTGCTGCGCTCCGGCGTGTCGATGCCGTAGAAGCAGGAATGCGTGGTCGGCGGCGAGGAGATGCGCATATGCACCTCGCTGGCACCGGCGGCGCGCACCATCTCGACAATCTTGCGCGAGGTGGTGCCGCGCACGATCGAATCGTCCACCAGCACCACGCGCTTGCCCTCGATCACGGCGCGGTTGGCCGAATGCTTCAGCTTCACGCCGAGATGGCGGATGCTGTCCGTGGGCTCGATGAAGGTGCGGCCCACGTAGTGGTTGCGGATGATGCCAAGCTCGAACGGGATGCGGCTCTCGGCGGCATAGCCCATCGCCGCCGGCACGCCCGAATCCGGCACCGGAACGATCACGTCGGCCGGCACCCCTGCCTCGCGCGCCAGCTCGGCGCCGATGCGCTTGCGCGCCGCATAGACCGGCTTGCCCTCGACGCGGGAATCGGGGCGGGCGAAGTAGATGTATTCGAAGATGCAGAACCGTTCCGGCACGCGCCTGAACGGCTTGATGCTGCGCACGCCCTGGTCGTTGATGACCACGATCTCGCCCGCCTCGATGTCGCGCACGAAGGTGGCGCCGACGATGTCGAGCGCGCAGGTCTCCGAGGCCAGCACCCAGCCGCCGCTTTCGAGCCGGCCGAGGATCAGCGGGCGCACGCCGGACGGATCGCGCACGCCGAGCAGCGCCTCCTCCGACAGGGCGATGAGGGAATAGGCGCCGACGACCTGCTTCAGCCCGTCGATCAGGCGGTCGACCACGGTCGAGTAGAGCGAGATGGCGATTAGGTGGACGAA
>JAJXSZ010000230.1 GCA_021784255.1 Pseudomonadota bacterium
CGATCTCGGCCGTGTGGGACACGTGGCGGGACAATTACTGGCCCGGGGGTATCCTGCTGACGAAGCTCGTTGCGACCTACGAACGGTTGATGCGAGGACTGGACCTCGATCGCAAGGAGCTGCTGACCGGGCTCGGCACCTTCGCGGACCCGGCTTACCGGGGGCCGCTGGCGGTCGATGGCGACGATGGGTCGCTGCTTGCCGCAGCACTGGCAGAGCACGCCGGCAATTTTTCGCAGGCGCAGTTCATGGCGGAGTTTCCGTTTCGCGATTCGGCGCTGCCCTACGATGCCACCTTCACGCCCGACGCGTTCTCACCCTGCGGTTATGCCGGGCAGGTCCCTCCGGAGGTTGCGGTTTATTCCGTAGGCGGATGGACCGACGGCGCGGGATATTGCAACGGGGCGATCTCGCGGTTCCTGACGCTCGCGCGCAACCCGCGGCATCTCCTGATCGGGCCATGGGATCATGGCGCACGGACCAATTGCTCGCCATGGCGCCATCAGGTCGAGCCGGAGTTCGACCTGATGGCAGAACTGGTGCGCTTCTTCGACCATTACCTGATGCAGCGCGACACCGGACTCGATCGTGAGGAGCCGGTGCATGTGTTTTCCCAGGGCGACGAGCGCTGGCTGGCTGCGGCGGACTGGCCCGTCGCGGCGGGCACGGCTGCGTTTCATCTGCGGCCGGATGCCGCTTTGGGGGCGCTGGCTGCGGGAAGGACGGTGCACGCAACGGACCCACGCGCGCGGACCGGCGATGCCACGCGCTATGAGCGCATCGCCGGGCTCCCCGTAACGCACCCCTATTCGCGCTGGCCGGCGGACGACGCGCATCGCGCCTCGTGGACCTCCAACTCGCTCGGGCAGGAACTGCGGCTGGCCGGGCATGGTGTGGTCGAACTGATGGTCGAGAGCTCTGAGCCGGATGCGGCGATCTTCGTCTACCTGCTGGACGTAGCCCCGGATGGCAGCGTCCGCTACGTGACCGAGGGGATGCTGCGGGCGCTGCATCGCGCTGAGGTGGAGCCGCCGGCAAACCAGCGGGCCACCTGGCCGTGGCACGCGGCGACGCGGGCGCAGGCAGCGCCGATGCCGACGGGAAGGGCGGTGCCGCTGCGTGTCGGGTTGCTGCCGGTGGCATGGCGTTTTGCCGCGGGGCACCGGGTGCGGCTCTCGCTTGCCGGCGGCGACGCCGATCACGCCATGGCGATACCCCATGGCCGGCCGCCGGTGCTGTCGATCGAGGGCGCGTCGCGCCTTGTCCTGCCGGTCATGGATCCCGCAGTCTGAGGCTGCCGCGCCTTACGGATCGAGTCCGTAATAAAGTGCCTGGGTGTGCGTTGCCTCGGCGAAGAACAGCCAGCGTTCGACCAGCGTGCCGATGAGCGAGAGCACGGCGGCGATGGGGGCGAGGACGGCGAACGGCCCGCCGGCGATGCCGATGATGAGCAGCAGCGCCGGGGTGGCGAAGCCCGCGGCGAGGACGGCGGCGCGCAGCCGGGCGGAATTGGCGCGGGCGAGGCGGTAGCCCATCTCGTGCATCAGGTAGTTGGCACCGCCGTGTGGCGGGTCGAGGAGGCGGAGCCGGCCGCGATGGCCGAGGCCGGTCGCGGTGGCGAGCGTCGAGGTCGGCATGCTGCGGTCGATCGAGCGCCAGTAGCGGTGTTTCAGGCCGAGTGCGGCGAGGGCGGCCAGCGCGGCGGCGCCGGCGATCCGCGGCGAGAGTGTGAGGGCGGCGAGAAGGACGAGGCCGGTGAAGAGGGAAAGCAGCAGGTAGCCCGGCACGGTGAGCGGATGGTTCCATTGCCGGATCGTGCGCAGCGTCGCGTAGATCTTGCTCGTGCAGAAAACGGTGACGGCGGCGATGACGGCGGCGAGCGCGCCGAGAATGGCGCTGGGGCGCCCGGTGACCAACCAGGACATGGCGAAGGCCAGGAAGACCGGGTAGGCGGCGAGCGCGGCGACACCTTCGCGCGACAGCCAGGAACTGCGCCACTGCGTCACCGCGCGCCAGGCACGCCTCGGCTGGCCGAGATGCAGGACGCTTGCGAGGAGGCCGGCAGTGACGAGCGCAAGCCCAAGGCCGTTCGCCGCCGCGGCGAACCACGGCGCGGCGGGTGTCAGGCCCGCGGGGGCGAGCAGGCCGAGCAGAGCCAGCAGACCGTAACCGGCACCGGAGGCCGTGGTGAAGAAGATGACGGAGAGTGCCGGTCTCATCGCGCGATGAGCTTCCCGGCCCACTCGGCGAGCCGCGCGGCGAGGCCGGCCTGGGGTAGCGGCGCCGGCGCGGCCGTGGCGTTGCGTGGCGGCAGGTAACGGTTGACCGGACGGCAGCCCTGCTCCGGCATCAGCGCGTAGCCGCCGCGCGCGGCGACGAGGCGCGAAACCTCGCTGTCGGGATCGCCGAGGTCGCCGAAGTGGCGGGCGGAGGCCGGGCAGGTTGCGACGCAGGCGGGGAGACGTTCCCGCTCAGGAACGTCCGTGTTGTAGATGCGGTCGACGCAGAGCGTGCATTTCTTCATCACGCCGTGATCGTGGTCGTATTCCCGTGCGCCATAGGGGCAGGCCCAGGAGCAGAGCTTGCAGCCGATGCATTTGTCCGCATCGACCAGCACGATGCCGTCTTCAGCGCGCTTCATGCTCGCGCCGGTGGGGCAGACCGTGACGCACGGCGCGTCCTCGCAATGCAGGCAGGATTTGGGAAAATGGACCGTGCGGCCGGCAGCTCCCTCGCCGGCCTCGAAGCTGTGGATGCGGTTGAACCAGACGCCCTGGGCCTCGGCACCGTAGGGATCGAAGTCGGTGAGCGGGGCGGAGGGGCCGGAGGTGTTCCACTCCTTGCAATTGACGGCACAGGCATGGCAGCCGACGCAGGTATCGAGGTCGATCACCAGCCCGAGTTTCTTTTCGGTGCGTACAGGCAACGAGGTCATGCGACGCTCGCATCGTAGCGCAGGATCGCCGGCGGCTCATCGAGCCCCGGCAGCGGGGGCAGCCGCTCGGCGCGGGCAACCTCCGCGGCCGTTGCGCGCTCGAGGCGCACGCGCGCGTCGAACCATGCCGCCTGGCCGGTGATCGGGTCGGAGTTGGACGCGCGCGAGCGCGAGGGCTCCGGTCGCAGTTCCGAGAGGAGGTGGTTAAGCAGGAAGCCGGTCGTTGCCTCGGCCGCCTCCGGGTGGAGATTCGAGGCTCCTGCGCGCTTGCCGACCGCATTCCAGGTCCAGACCGTCGCGGCATTGACGCCTTCCATCAGGCGCGCGCGGGCGACGATGCGTCCGGAGCGGCTCGCGACGGCGACCCAGTCCTCGTCGGCAATGCCGAGCGACTCCGCGAGCGGGCGCGGGATGTAGATGCGGTTGCCGCCCATGATCTGGCGTAGCCAGGCATTGTGCCCGTGCCATGAATGATACATCGGCATCGGCCGCTGGGTCAGGGCGTGCAGCGGAAAGGCCGCTTCCATCTCAGCGGTTTCTCCGAGCGGCGGATACCAGAACGGCAGCGGGTCGCAATAGGTGGCGACACGCTCACGCAGATCCTCGGGTGGCTGCGCCGCGCCGTGGCCGCGTGCCGCGAGGCGCAGGCGGGCAAGGGGTTCGCTGTAGATCTGCAACGTTATCGGCGCCTCCGAGCCGATGAGGCCCATCGCCTTGGCTTCGCGCAGATAAGCGGCGTTGCTGTGCTTGTAGTACAGCTGATCGGCCGGCAGCTCGTGGTGCCAGAAGCAGCCATTCGCGATGTAGCGGTCGACTTGGTCGGGGTTGGGCGCGCCGACGCCGATCGCGTTGCCGTCGCCGCGGAAGCCCGCGAGCGGGCCGACGCCCGGACGACGCTCGTGTTTCCACATGTAGGTGCGGTAGGAATCGAACAGCGGCGCACCGCTTTCATCGACCATGCCGGGCAGCCCGAGGCGCGCGCCGAGGTCGAGCAGGACATCCTGGAAAGCGCGCACATCGCGGTCCGGCTGGATGACGGGCTGGCGGATGGCGTCCGCGGGGCCGTGCGCGCTGCCGATCGGGCGGTCGAGCAGCGAGATGCAGTCATAGCGTTCGAGATACGTCGTGTCCGGCAGGACGAGGTCGGCATAGGCAACCGTTTCGGAAGCATAAGCATCCGCATAGATGATATGAGGAATGCGGTATTCGCCGGTCGTGGGGTCGCGGGCGGTGAGCGCCGCGGTCGCCTCATCCGGGTTCATCGACGAATTCCAGGCCA
>JAJXSZ010000023.1 GCA_021784255.1 Pseudomonadota bacterium
CCGTGCCGTCGCCGAGCCGCACCACCCAGGTCGCGGCGTGGCGAACGTGATAGGCCATTTCCTTGGCGGTCTTGGCGGCGAAGCCGGCGAGCGCGCGGTGCGTCGAACCGCTCGTCGCCTGCCAGAACAGCCTGGCATAGATCGCGTAGAGCGCCTGGCGGACCATCGTGTCGGCGAAATCCCCTCGCGGGCGCTCGACGATCAGCAGGTTGCGGAACTGCGCTTCGTCGCGCAGGTAGGCATAGTCGTCCTCGTCATGCCCCGCACCTTCGGCTTCCGCCGCCATGCCATAGAGCGCGCGGGCCTGACCGATGAGGTCGAGCCCCATGTTCGCCAGGGCCAGCTCCTCCTCCAGGATTGGCGCGTGACCCGTCCATTCCGAGAGGCGGTGGCCAAGGACCAGCGCATCGTCGGCGCGGCCGAGCAGGAAGCGGACGAACGGCGTTTCAGCGACGGCGACCGTGACGCTCACATGTGCCCCACGTCGTCGGGGATGTCGTAGAAGGTCGGGTGGCGATAGATCTTGCTCGCCGTCGGCTCGAAGAGTTCGTCCTTGTCCGCGGGGTCCGAGGCGGTGATCGCGACGGAGGGCACGACCCAGATCGAGAGCCCTTCGCCGCGGCGCGTGTAGACGTCGCGCGCCGCCTGCAACGCCAGCGCGGCATCGGTGGCGTGCACGGAGCCGACGTGCCGGTGCGCCAGCCCCTGCCTCGCCCGGATGAACACTTCCCAGAGCGGAACCGCGGCCTCGCTCATGCCGCTTGCCTTCGCTGTTTCGCGGCATAGGCGCGCGCCGCCTCGCGCACCCAGGCGCCGTCCGCCTGGGCGTTGCGGCGCGCCTCCAGCCGCTCGCGGTTGCAGGTGCCGCCGCCGGCCAGCACGCGACGGAACTCCACCCAGTCGATCGGCCCGGTGCACCAGTGTCCCGATGCTATATCGAAACGAAGTGCCGGGTCCGGAATGACCAGCCCCAGGTAGCGGGCCTGCGGCACCGTGGCGTCGATGAATTTCTGCCGCAACGCGTCGTTGGAGAAGCGCTTGATCTTCCAGCGTGTCGAGGCGTTGCCGTGCTCGCTCTCCGCGTCCGGGGGGCCGAACATCATCAGGCACGGCCACCACCAGCGGTCGAGCGCTGCTTGTGCCATCGCCTTCTGTGCCTCGCTGCCGCGGCACAGCGTCATCATGATCTCGTAGCCCTGGCGCTGGTGGAAGCTCTCCTCGCGGCAGATGCGGATCATCGCCCGCGCGTAGGGGCCATAGGAGCAGCGGCAAAGCGGGATCTGGTTCATGATCGCCGCGCCGTCCACCAGCCAGCCGATGGCGCCGATATCGGCCCAGGTCGGCGTCGGGTAGTTGAAGATGGAGGAGTATTTTGCGCGACCGTCGAGCAGGGCCGCGACCATCTCCTCGCGCGAGGAACCGAGCGTCTCCGCCGCGGCGTAGAGGTAGAGCCCGTGCCCGCCCTCGTCCTGCACCTTGGCCAGCAACGCTGCCTTGCGCTTGAGCGATGGTGCGCGCGTGATCCAGTTGCCCTCGGGCAGCATGCCGACGATCTCGGAATGCGCGTGCTGGGAGATCTGGCGCAGCAGCGTGCGCCGGTACGCTTCGGGCATCGCGTCATTCGCCTCGATGCGCTCCTCGGCATCGATGCGCGCCTGGAAGCGCTCCTCCTCCGGCCCGCCCGCACCCTCGATCGAAACCAGACCCTGCGTGTACATCGCATTCTCCCGCGTCGATCTCTATCACGAATTGGCGCGCGCCGCCTTGAAGCCAGCCACGAACCTGGCGAGCGTCTCGGAGGTTTCGCCGCGCGGCAGCATCGCCTCGATGAGCTGAAACCGCCCGCGCGTCGCGTGCGCGCGCGCCAGCGCCGCCGCGAACTCGCGCCGCGTGGCAACGCGCACACCGTCGCCGCCGAGCGGCCCCGCAAGCTCGGCGAAGCGCCAGTCGCTGAGGTCGTTGAAGCCGCTTTCCGGCTGGAACACGCGCAGCATTTCCCAGCTCGAATTGTTGAACACGACGACGATCGGGTCCCAGCCATAGCGCCGGCAGTTGCCGAGCTCCCAGCCGGTCATCTGGAACGCGCCATCACCCACCAGGATCAGCGGCCGCCCGCCGGCGGCAACGCAGGCGCCGAGCCCCGCCGGCACGCCGAAGCCCATGCCCGCATAATAACCGGGCGCGACCAGGCCCGTGTTGGCGATCTCCATCGCCGTGAACAGGCAGTCCCCCATGTCTGCCGCGATCGGCATCTTGCCGTGCGCGGCGAACAGGTCGTTGATGCCGGCGGCGATGTCGGACGGGCGCAGCGCGCCGTCGTCCACGGCCAGCGTCGTCGCCGCTTCCGCGAACGTGCCGAGGCGCGCTGCCGGCCGCGTTGCCGGCCGTGCCAGCAGCGCGTCGAGCAGTGCGTCGAGCGGGATGTCGGGGTAGGTATGGTGACCGACGCGTACCGCGCGGTCCAGCGCGAGGATCGCCCGCCGCATGTCGATCTTGCGCGCGGAGACGGCGAAATTCGTGTCGGACAGGATGACGCCGAGCAGCAGCAGCGCGTCCGACTCTTCCACCAGCGACGTGATCGCGGCGTCTCCCGCGGCACCGAGATAGGTGCCGCGCACCAGCCGCGGGTGCGCCGCCAGCAGACCGCGCCCCATGAACGTCGTGACGACGGGAATGCCGAGCCGCTCAGCCAGCGCCGCGACCTTTTCCTCGACGCCGTAGCGGCGCAGCTCGACATCGACGAGCATCACCGGCCGCTGCGCCCGTGCCAGCCGGGCCAGCACCTCCTCGGCGCATTCCGCGAGCGCCTCGGGGTCGGCCGCCGTGCGCTCCAGAACCGGCACCTTGCCGGTTGGCGCCGCCACCAGGTCGCGCGGCAGTTCCAGGTACACGGGGCGGGAATAGTCCAGCGCGCTGCGCAGCACCCGGGCGATGTCGGCCGGTGCGCGTGCCGGGTCGTCCAGTACCGCGGCATCGCAGGTGATCTCGCGGAAGATGCGCGCCTGTGTGTCGATGGCGCGCGACATATGATGCAGTTGCCAGCCGCTCGCCCGCTCGCGCACGCCCGGCGCACCGGAAATCACCACCACCGGCGACCGCTCAGCATAGGCGCCGGCGATCGGGTTCACCAGGTTGAAAGCGCCCGCGCCCCAGGTCGCCACGGCGACCGAGAGGCGCCCACCGAACCGCGCCGCCGCGTCCGCCGCGAACCCCACCGAGGGCTCGTGGCTCAGCGTGTAAAAGGGGAGGCTGCCGCTCTCCTCCACCTGCTTGAAGAAGGGCAGCACGAAATCGCCGGGAATCCCGAAGATCTCCCGCGCGCCATGGGCGACGAGCGCTTCGAGCAACACACGGCCCAAGGGACGATGGCTGCCTGGCATCCGGAACTCCGATCCGTCGAGGGGCGTGGAGCGCGCGGCTTACCAGGATATAGTTCCACGTGAAATCATTTTCCGCGGAAAGCCCGCCCCCGGCCGCTCGGTGCGGCGCGGGGGCGGTTCGAGCGTCAGCCGTGCCCGCTGAGGATGGCGACGCGGACTTCTTCCGCCGCGACCGCCACGCTGGCGATCTCCGCCGGCGTCAGATTGAGGCCCAGGATCGTGTTCATCGCGATCACCGTATCGGTGGAGATCGGAATGGTCTTGTCGGAGGCGGAGCCGAGGAAGATGCCCATCAGGTCGACCTTGGCCGACGGCAGGACGTTGCTCAGGGGCACCACGCCGGTCGTCGCGTAGTTCTGTATCAGCGCCAGATTCTCAAGCGGTGAGTCGATCCGCACGATCGCGGCATAGTTGGTGGCGACGATCTCGGCGAATTTGCTCGCCGGATAGGAGTAGAGCTGTGCGACCGTGATCGTCTTGGTGACGCCGTCGATCACCAGCGTCATCGTCGTCGTGCTCATCGTCGCCCAGTTGGCGAGCGTCTCGGTGAGCGCGTGACCGAGAACCGACGCCGGTGCGCGGGCGACGCTGAGCCGCCCCAGCTCGACTGCCGGAATGCCTTCCTTCGCCCAGACCGGCCTGCCGCCCGTCGTTCCAGGTGCGGGTTGGCGCGTGTTCGTTCCGCCGCCGTAGCGCGGGCCCTTGCGGTCGGAACTCGTTCCCTCCGTGCCCGACTCCGAGCCGGTCGAGCCGCCCTGGCCATGATGGCCCCGAAGAATGGTCGAGCCGCCCTGGCCCATGCTCTGTCCGGGCGTGCCAGGCGCGTGCGTCGTCCCGCTTCCGTACTGGCCGCTGCCGCCCTGGGTCTGCGCCGATGCGGTGGTGACGAACCCGGATGTGCCGCCTGGTGCCAGAGGCATCCCGAGCAGGAGCGCGAGAGAAGCGGAGCCGAGCAGGATGGGCCGCAGCGAGTGGAGGGACTTGTTGCGATTCGTCATCGTCAGAGTTCCTTGAGAGTTAGGGGTTGTCGTCATCTCGGGTCGGGGCGTCGTCGGGCGTCCTGTCGTCATGGGCGGCGCAAGACCTTGGTATCCGCACCCCAGCCGCCGGTTCCCGGATGCACGAAATGCTCGCCTCCGTTCGATCCGCCGATGGGCCCCGTGGCCGAGCCGTCCGACGGCACCGTCGGGCTCGTGGTGCTGGCACCGCTGCTCGTTTCGCCGCTGCCGGTTCCACCGCCGGTATGCCCGCCGCCGCCGGTTTCCCCGCCGGTGTTTTCGCCGCCTCCGAGGGTGCGGCCAGTGCGGTAGCGATGGCGTAACGCTCGTTGCGCAGGCGTTTTCCCCTGCCCCTGGCCGCCGCCGCCGCTTTCACCGCTGCTGCCGCTTTCGCCACTGCCTTTGTGACCGCCGCCGCTTTCACCGCTGCTGCCGCTCTCGCCACTGCCTTTGTGACCGCCGCCGCTTTCGCCGCTGCTGCCACTCTCACCGCTGCCTTTGTCCGCGCCCTTGATGACGGTGCCTGCCTGCGCGAAGGCGGTTCCGCGCGCCAGCATGAGCATGCCCGCCGCCTCAAGCATGCCGAGGAGCCAGAAACGTCTTCCTGTCATGGGAGATATTCTTTCATTGCATCGCAGGCCGTGTTCTTTCGCTTGGGTGCGCTCGGTCATCGGGACATCTGCTGGCGTTGCGCTTCCGCGCCGATTTCGATCTTGCGGGCCAGCGCGCGGGTCGTGCTCACGCAAAGCAGCGCGTTCACCCGCAGCAGGCGCGCCGCGGTGATCGGTACCGTGCTCACCTGCGCGAGGTAGCTGGCGGCGAGCGACGCATCGGGCCGCGGCTTGCCGAGTTGGTCCTGATAGTCGGCGAGTATGCGCAGGCCCGTGGTGGCTGTGCCGGCGGCGAAACCCGGCGCCAGCTCATCCTGTGCCGCGCGCAGCCGCATCAGGTTGCTGCCCTGCAGCCGCTCCCGCTCCGCCAGCGAGCCGGGCCGCTCGCCGCTGCACCAGGCGACTCCCGGCGGGTTACCGACACCGGATCCGCTCGTCGCGGCCCGGTGCGGCGGGGTCGGCGTGCCGGCTGCCATCGCCGGTGTGCCGGTCAGCGCCAGCACCGAACCGATCAGAATCGAGGCATACTTGACGCGAGCCGATCTTTTCTCACCCATGGTGCGCATCGCCGTTCGCCTCACCGCCACGACACCTTCCTCTCCGATGCAGAACTTCTCTGCCACAAACGATCAGAAATTGGTTTGACCTACATCAATAGCAGTCGATACAAATTCAAGATGAACGACACGCTTCGTAGCGAATCGGCAACAGGATGAATGGCTTGGGGTTCCGGGAGTTGATTTGGATCAATGCCGTTTGTGCCCTAATCGTTGTTTTCTTGGCCTGCGAGGCGATGGTTCGTTTCTGCGAGTCCGGCCAGAAGAGGGTGTAACCCCGATGCTGAATGTCTCCCGATGGCTTGGGGTGCTGATACTGGCAGCGATGGTGGCTGCGCCCGTCGCTTCGCGTGCGGCGTCCGTTCCCGATGCGGTCGCGCGCCAGCTCGGCGTTGCCGCCGAGAGTGGCCCTACGGCCCTGCTCGATAGCCTCGCGCGGGCTCTGGCCGCGCATCCCGAGCTCGCCGCCACGCCGGCAAGCGCCGCTGCGCTGGCACGCATCGCGTCCGCCCCGGTGCCGGACTTCGTCGGCGCCAACCTGCCCGTCTACCGGGAGATCGCCGCCCGCATCATCGCCGCCGCGCCGCCCGCCCAGCGCGACGCGGTGCGTGCCGCCGTGGGACGCGAGCTGACGAGCTACGTCGCCAACGACATCCGCATCATGCCCGCGCTGCCGCCGGCGCCCGCCGCCCCGCCGCAGTCCCAGCCGGCCGAAGTCGGCAGCCGCGGCTTCGACGTCGGATCGTTCACCGTCTATCCGGAAATCCGCGCGGGCGGTTTCTACGACAGCAATATCTACGCGACGGACACCTCGACCAAGTCTGATTGGGTGGGAACGCTGTCGCCGAGCGTCGCCCTGCAGTCGAACTGGGACCGGAACTCGCTCTACGCCGAGGCCGGCGCCGACCTCACGGGATATGTTCACCACGGCAGCGAGAACACCGTGGACTGGCACTCTCAGGTCGAGGGGCAGATCGACGTCAGCAAGAACACGCATGTGCTGCTGGGTGGCATCATGCTGCAGGAGCACGAGGACCGCAGTTCGCCCGATGCCGTCGAAGGGACGACGCCGATCCTTTACCATGAGTTGAGCGCCTATGGCGGGCTGGTGCACCGCATCGGGGACTTCGATATCCGCCTCGCCGGAGCCGTGCAGCGCCTCACCTTCGGCAACGTGACGGGTACGCACGGCCTGATCTTCAACCACGACCGCAACCGCAACCGTTACACCTTCGGCATCACCGTTCGTGACGTCGCCTATGACGGTTTCCGCCCCTTCGTCGAAGGCCTTGGCGACATCCGCGTCTACGATCTCAGCACCGACGAGTTCGGCTACCGGCGCAGCTCCAGCGGCTATCGCGCCGGCGCCGGCGCGCAGTTCCGGCTCGGCCCTTCGCTCACGGGCGAAGCCTTCCTCGGCGCCACCGGGCGCGACTACCGGGACCCGGCCTTCAAGCCCGTCACCACCGTCGCGGCCGACGGCTATCTGCGCTGGCAGGCGGCCCAGAGCACGGCATTCATTCTCTTCATGGACCGATCGATCGAGGAGACGACGCTCCCCGGCAGCCCCGCCTACGTTTATACGGTTGCCGGGGCCCGGCTCGAACACGCGTTTCTCACCGACGTGACGGGCTTTGTTCGTTTTGCCTATGCCAATGCCGATTTTGCTCAGAGCTCGCGCCAGGATAACGAGTTCGATACGTCCGTGGGCGTGCGCTATTATGTGACCAAGCGCGTCTATCTCGGCGCAGATTACCGGTTCACCAGTCGTCGCTCGACGGAGGCGACGCAGAATTTCGCGCGCCACCAGGTGTTTTTGACGGTGGGATCCTCGTTCTAGCAGGCATGCGCCCGCCACGCCCCCGCAGGCGCTTGCCCTTGTAGCCGGGGCGTGAAACTTTCCCGCGGCGTCGCGGGAGACCCTCATGCCTCAGCGTTACCGGATCGGCTTCGACATCGGCGGCACGTTCACCGATTTCATCCTGCTCGATCCTGAGACCGAGTCGGTGCGCCTGCACAAGACGCTGACGACGCCGGACGATCCGTCGCGCGGCGCGCTTGCCGGCCTCGACGAGCTCGTGGCCAGCGCCGGCATCACGCTTGCCGAGGTCGCCGACATCGTCCACGGCACCACCCTCGTCACCAACGCGCTGATCGAGCGCAAGGGCGCGCAGCTCGGCCTGCTCACGACCGCGGGCTTCCGCGACATCCTCGAGATGGGAACCGAGCAGCGTTACGACATCTATGATCTGTTCCTGCAGTTTCCGACGCCGCTCGTCCCGCGCCGCCACCGGCTGGAAATCCGCGAGCGCATGGACCGCGACGGCAATGTCGTCACTCCGCTCGACGAGGCCGCGGTCGAGCAGGCAGCGAGGTTCCTTGCCGCAAAGGGCATCGAAGCCATCGCCATCGGCTTCCTGCATTCCTACCGCAACCCCGCGCACGAGCGCCGCGCCGCCGAGATCGTGCGCGCCGCGTGCCCACAGATCGCGGTGTCGATTTCGTCCGACGTCGTCTCCGAGATGTGGGAATACCAGCGCCTCTGCACCACCTGCGCCAACGCCTTCGTCCAGCCGCTGATGGACCGGTATCTGCGCCGGCTCGAGCACGAGCTGCGGCAGCGCGGCTTCGGCGGCGCGCTGCGCCTGATGCATTCCGCGGGCGGACTGTTCGCGCCCGAGACAGCACGGCTGCTGCCGATTCGCCTGCTCGAATCCGGCCCAGCCGGTGGCGGCCTCGCCACCGCGTTCTTCGGTGCGCTCGCCGGCCACCGCGACGTGATCAGCTTCGACATGGGCGGCACGACCGCGAAGGCCTGCCTCATCGAGAACGGCGCCGCCGACGTGGCCGCGATGATGGAGGCCGCCCGCGTCCACCGCTTCAAGAAGGGCTCCGGCCTGCCGATCAAGGCGCCCGTCATCGACATGATCGAGATCGGCGCCGGTGGTGGTTCCGTCGCCGCGATCGACGGCGTCGGCCTGCTGCGCGTCGGGCCGCATTCCGCCGGCGCCGCGCCAGGCCCGGCCTGCTACGGCCTGGGCGGGACCGAACCGACCGTGACGGACGCCAATCTGCTGCTCGGCTATTACGATCCCGGTTTTTTCCTCGGCGGGCGCATGGCGCTCGACGTCGCCGCGGCCGAGGCGGCCCTTGCGCGTGTCGGCGAGCGGCTCGGCCTCTCCGCCCTCGAGACCGCCGCCGGGATCCATCGTCTGGTTTCGGAGAACATGGCCGCCGCGGCGCGCATCCACATCGTCGAGAAGGGCCGGGACCCGCGCCGCTACGCCATGGTGGGTTTCGGAGGTGCCGGCCCCGCCCATGCCGCCGCGGTCGCGCGCATTCTCGGCGTCTCCGAGGTGCTGATTCCGCCTGCCTCCGGGGCTGCCTCCGCGCTCGGCTTCCTCGCCGCTCCCCTTTCCTTCGAGCAGGCGAGAAGCCTTTCCGTGCGCCTCGACGCCGCCGCCGGTCTCGTCGGTGCCGAGGCGCTGCTCGCGGAGCTGACCCGCGATGTTTCGCTGCTGCTGACGGCTGCCGGTACCGCGGCCGGTGACGTCGTGGTCGAGCGCAGTGCGGACATGCGTCTCGCCGGACAGTTGCACGAGATCAACGTCCCGCTGCCGCCAGGCACCCTGGATCCGGCTGCGGTACCCGCGCTGCGCGCCGCCTTCGCCGCCGCCTACGCCGCCCGCTACACCCAGGTCTATGACGGCGTGCCGGTCGAGATCGTGGGCCTGCGCATCCGCGCCCGCGGCCCATTCCCGGCGCTGTCGGCACGCGAGGAATCGGCTGCCGCCACGGGGGCGGCACTGAAGGGCTCGCGGCGAGCCTGGTTCGAGGGCGGCTTCGTCGAAGTGCCCATCTATGATCGCTACGCGCTCGGCGAGGGAGCGACGATCGCCGGCCCCGCCATCGTCGAGGAACGCGAATCGACGACCATCGTTCCGCCGGGCGACGTGCTCAGCGTCGGTGCCGGCGGGATGCTGCGAATCGCCGTGGGGGTGGCCGCTCCGGCGGCCGAGAAGATCACCTCGGCGACCCCGCTTGCCGAGGCCGTGGCGATTCTCGAAACCGATCCGGTCTCGCTCGAGATCATGTGGGCGCGGCTCGAGACCGTGGTCGAGGAGATGTGGCAGACCATCTGCCGCACGGCCTTCTCGCTGATCATTTCGGAAGCGCAGGATTTTGCCTGCGACCTCCTCGATGACGGCGGCGAGAGCCTGGTGCACTCGCCGCGCGCGATGCCGGTCTTCAACCTCACGCTGCCGCGTGCGGCCAAGGCGCTCCTCAAGAAATTCCCCGCGCACACACTGGTTCCCGGCGATGTCCTCGTCACCAACGACCCCTGGCTGTGCGCCGGCCATCTCTTCGATATCGCCGTTGTAACGCCGATCTTCCGCGACGGGCGCCTCGTCGCCCTCGCCGGCACAGTCGGCCATGTCGGCGATATCGGCGGCACCAAGGATTCGCTGCGTGCGCGGGAGATCTACGACGAGGGCCTGCAGATTCCGCCGATGAAGCTCGCCCGTGCCGGCACCATCAACGAGGATCTCGTCACCCTGATCCGCGACAACGTGCGCAAACCGGAAGAAGTCCTGGGCGATATTTTTTCCTTTATCGCCGCCAACCGGCTCGGCGCGGAACGTCTCGGTTCCGTCATGGACGACTACGGCCTCGCCGATCTTCGCGCCCTGGCTCACGTGCTGCAGGGCCGCTCGGAGGCGGCGATGCGCGCTGCCATCACCGCCCTGCCGGACGGCACCTGGCGTTCCGAGGTCTGGAACAACCCGCTCGGCGAGCGCTTGCGCTACCCGCTCGCGGTGACCGTCGCTGGCGACCGCATCATGCTCGACTTCGCCGGCGCGCCGGCGCAGCAGCCGCAGGGCGGTCTCAACTGCACGCTTTCCTATAGCGAGGCGCATGCGACCTATCCGCTGAAATGCCTGCTGACGCCTGAGGTGCGCGGCAACGCCGGCTGCTACCGGCCGTTCGAGGTGCGCATACCCGGCGGAACGGTTCTGAATTGCAACAAACCCGCCAGCGTCAACCTGCGGACCCGTACCGGCTGGTATCTCGCGCCCAACATCTTCCGCGCACTGGCCGAGGCGGCGCCTGATCGGGTGCAGGCGCAGACCGGCCTGCCCCATGCCATCAACATCTATGGTCGCGACAGCGCGGGCCGCCTCTACGCCGACCATTATTTCATGGGCGGCGGCCAGGGCGCGGGACGGGACTGGGACGGCAAGTCCGCGTTGCTCTACCCGACCTCCGCGGCCAACACCTCAATCGAGCTGCTGGAGTCCCGGGCGCCCGTTCTGGTGCTGGAGAAATCGCTGGTTGCCGATTCCGGCGGCCCGGGCCGGCGCCGCGGTGGCCTCGGCGTGCGCACCCGCCTGCGCAAGCTCACGGATGACGGCTTGCCGACGCTGGTCTCGGTCTATCCCGAGGGGGTGGGCGTGGTGGCGCCTGGACTGGGCGGCGGCGGCGGCGGCGGTCCGGTGCGCGGCGTCGTGACGGATGCCGACGGGCGTGTTGTACACGACTGCGGAACCGGTGAGCTCGTTACGCTCACCGGTGCCGATCGAATTGTTGAGGTCCAGCTTGCCGGCGGAGCCGGCTTCGGCGATCCCGCCGCCCGCGAGCAGGCGCTCGTGGACGGCGATGTCGCCGATGGCTACGTCACGCCATCAGGCGAGGCTGCATATCGGCCTTGCCGCGCCGCGTAGCGAAGCGAGCCAGCCCGAGCAGCCCCAGGCCTGCGCCGAACAGCGTCAGCGAACCCGGCTCGGGGAGGCCCGGAGGCGGGTTGTGGCTGCCGTTGGTGTAGGTGAGGCCGGTGAACTCGAACGCGAAGTTGCTGCTGGTGAACACCACCGTGTCGAACGACTGCAACGGCGACCAGATCGAGACGCCGTAGGTGCCGGTCGGGCCCTGGTTGCCGCTTGCCGTCGCATCGATCTGCCCGCCCGTGACGGTGCCGACCAGGGTGCCGCTCACGCCGCCGCTATACAGCGCCACCGTGTTGAACTTGTCGATTGAACCCCAGATCATTCCGAACGAGTACTGAGGCGCTGCGAAGCTCATCTCGATGGCCGCACCCTTGTAGGTGCCGTTGCTGCCGGTGGTCAGGTAGTTACCCTGATCGGCCCCCGTCGGCTGCCCGAGGAGCGCAGCTTCGCCAGCGGAGAGATAAGGCGCAGCGTAGACATTCGTCAGGGCGCCATTCACCACCGCCGCATCGGTGATGAAGGAAAAGCTGGTCGTGCCGACCGAAACGGTCTTGTTCGGAGGCGTATTGAACGTCGCCAGCGACTGCGTGTCGATCAGCGTACCACTTGGCACACCGCCGACGGTTCCGGTGTAAAAGATCGGGCTCGCCAGGGCGGGAGCCGCCGTGGCCAGAACGAACGCACCGGCAAGACCGGCAAAGCGCAGCGAAAGCTTGGTTGACATGACACCCCTCAACAAATTCTTGAGAACCATTAATGAATCATTTTGGGTGGTGTGTCCAGTAAATTATATGGGCCCCGAATAGGCCGTCACCAGGCCCGTTGTCCGGCACCGGAACCGCCGCACCAGGCAGGGCGGTTAGCCGGTTTGCTATCCCGTCAGGCTTGCTCCTCGACCGCCGGACCGCCCGGCCGCGGGCCCGTCCGGCTTGCCCAGCCGCCGCCGCGAATTGAGGCTCGAAGCAACAAAACTGTCAAATTCGAGCCGCTGAACGACCCCGAAGCGCCTGCTGATCGCGTTCCCGTTCGACCGCCGACCCTGCCGCAACCGTCCATCGCGATGCGCGGTGGAGGCGTCGGGCTGGACGCGAGCCGGGCGGGTGGATGGCGCTTCATCGACGGCCAGTTTTCATTTTCCATCACCTGGACCGTTTGCCGTGCAATCCACCGAGGTTCATAAAAAATCACATAGTAGAACCAAAAACGGGACGAATCCGGACGACCTGGCCACAACTCCTGCGCGCAGCGATGATGCGTCACACATGGCGGTGGCCTTTGCGCGCCCCCGGGATGTGGTCCGCGGCCGTATCCCGGGGGGATCAACCACGGGTGCGGAGGGCTTTCTAGGTCAGCAGCGTCAGCACCTGGTCGCGCAGCGCCATCCAGTCCGCCCCGCCCACGACGAGGCCGCGCACCCTCCCGTCCGTGCCCACCAGGAAGGTGGTGGGGAGCCCGGGCACACCCATCGCCTCGCCGGCCTTGCCGTGCGGGTCGAGCCAGACCGGCAGCGCCGTAATCGCGTGCCGGGCGTAGAATTGCCGCACGACCGGCGCGCCTCCCGCGTCAGCGGACACCGGCACCACGGTCAGGCCGGGGCTGTGCTGCGCCAGCGCCTGCAGCGACGGCATTTCCCGCACGCAGGGGCCGCACCAGGTGGCCCAGAAATTCAGCACCAGCTTGCGGCCCCGCCAGGCAGCGAGCGCCGTGGGCTTGCCCTGCGCGTCGACGAAGGTCACGGCGGGCGGCGCCGTGGGCGGCGAAATCCGCCTGATCGCGCCCAACGCTCCGGTCGCCAGCCCGCCCGGTGCCAGCCCGTCCGGCATCGGTTTGCGCAGCCACCATAGCCCCGCTACGGTCCCGACGGCTGCGATCCCGCCCGCGAGCAGCGTGCGCCGCACCATCACCTGCACCGATCCATCTCCCCTCACGGACGCCCGCTCTTGAGCCCGAACTCGCCCAGTCATCCCAACGCCAGTCATCCCAACGCCAGTCGTCCTGACGCCAGTCGTCCTGACGCCAGTCGTCCTGACGCCAGCCTACCTCGCGGTACCGGTCACGACACGCCTCGCGACGCCGGCGCCAACCGGCAATGGGGCGGCCGCTTCGCCGCCGGTCCTTCCGCGATCATGCAGGAGATCAACGCCTCGATCGCCTTCGATCGCAAGCTTTGGCGCCAGGATATCGCGGGCTCGCTGGCGCACGCCGCCATGCTGGCCCATTGCGGCATCATCGATGAGGCCGACGAGCGCGCCATCCGCCAGGGGCTCGGCGCCATCGCCGCCGAGATCGAGGCCGGCACCTTCCCCTTCGCGACCGCGCTCGAAGACATCCATATGAATATAGAGGCGCGCCTCACCGAGCGCATCGGCGAGGCCGGCAAGCGCCTGCACACGGCGCGCAGCCGCAACGACCAGGTGGCGACCGATTTCCGCCTCTGGGTGCGCGACGCGATCGACGGGCTCGACGCCCAATTGGCGGACACGATGCGCGCGCTCGCCGGGCGCGCCGCGGCCCATGCGGCGGACCCGATGCCCGGCTTCACGCATCTGCAGACCGCTCAGCCGGTGACGCTCGGCCACCATTTCCTCGCCTATGTGGAGATGCTCGCACGCGACCGGAGCCGGCTCGCCGACGCGCGTCGGCGCCTCAACGAGTGCCCGCTCGGTGCCGCGGCGCTCGCCGGCACCTCGTTCCCGATCGATCGTGAGGCGACAGCCAGGGCGCTCGGCTTCGACCGCCCCGCCGCCAATTCGCTCGATGCCGTCGCCGATCGCGACTTCGCGCTGGAGTTCCTGTCCGCCGCCGCGATCTCGGCCATGCACCTCTCGCGCCTGGCCGAGGAAATCGTGATCTGGTGCAGCGCCCCCTGGCGCTTCATCCGCCTCTCGGATGCCTTCACCACCGGCAGTTCGATCATGCCGCAGAAGCGCAACCCGGATGCCGCGGAGCTGGTGCGCGCCAAGACCGGGCGCATCAACGGCGCGCTGATCGGGCTGCTCACGGTGATGAAGGGCCTGCCGCTGGCCTATGCGAAGGACATGCAGGAGGACAAGGAGCCGGTGTTCGACGCCGCCGAGGCCTGGGCGCTGGCGCTCGCCGCCATCGCCGGGCAGGTACGCGACATGCAGCCCGATACCGCGCGGATGAAGCAGCTTGCCGGCAGCGGCTTTGCCACCGCGACGGATCTCGCGGATTGGCTGGTGCGCACCCTGGCGCTGCCGTTCCGCGAGGCGCACCACGTCACCGGC
This sequence comes from Pseudomonadota bacterium, assembly GCA_021784255.1. Taxonomy (GTDB): domain Bacteria; phylum Pseudomonadota; class Alphaproteobacteria; order Acetobacterales; family Acetobacteraceae; genus JAJXXT01. The sequence goes on from JAJXSZ010000023.1 coordinate 14,521, forward strand.
CGCCTGGTGGCGGCAGCGGAGCTGGCCGGCCGCACACTCGCCGAACTGCCGCTCGGCGCCATGCAGTCGGTCGAGCCGCGTATCACCAGCGATGTCTTCTCCGTCCTTTCGGTCGAAGCCTCGGTTGCCTCGCGCCGCTCCTATGGCGGCACCGCCCCGGAGCGGGTTGCGGAACAGGCGGCGCGCTGGCTCGCCGCGCTGTGACCGCCGCTCCCGTGTCGCGCGCGCTGCTCGTCGCGCTGGCCCTGCTCGCGCTGGCCGCGTGCGGGCGCAAGGCGCCGCCCTCGCCGCCGGGCCCGCCGAGCGCCATCATCTACCCGCACGTCTATCCGTCGCGCTGAGCATGGACATCGACCAGACCGGACCCGACCCCTCCGTGCGCGAGCTGATCGCGCAGCGCCAGGCGCTGTCCATGCACGCCCGGGACGGGCTGCTGCTGGAGGAGGTGCCGCTGGCCGCGATCGCCGATGCCCTCGGCACACCCGCCTGGGTCTATGGCGCCGGCACCATCCGCGCCCGCCTCGCGCAACTGCGCCGGGCCTTCGCGCCGACGCGGGTCCACTATGCCGTCAAGGCGAACGATCATCTCGCGGTGCTGCGGCTGATGGCCCAGGGCGGCGCGGGGGCCGATGTCGTGAGCGAAGGCGAGATGCGCCGCGCCCTCGCCGCCGGCATCGCGCCCGCGCACATCGTCTTTTCCGGCACCGGCAAGACGCGCGCGGAGCTGGAAGCGGCGCTGGCCGCCGGCATCGGCCAGATCAACGCCGAGAGCGTGGCGGAGATCGACATGATCGCCGCCGCCGCTGCGCTCACCGGCCGCACCGCGCGCATCGCCCTGCGCATCAACCCCGATGTCGCCGCCGGCACGCACGACAAGATCAGCACCGGCCGTGCCGGCGACAAATTCGGCATCCCCTGGGGGGAAGCGGCCGAGGTCTATGCGCGCGCCGCCACGCTCGCGCGCGTCGAGCCAGTGGGCCTCGCGCTGCACATCGGCAGCCAGATCGTCGCCACCGCGCCCTACCGCGCGGCCTGGGAGCGCCTGCGCGCGCTGACCCTCGCGCTGCGCCAGGCGGGCCACCGCGTCACGCGCCTCGACGCCGGCGGCGGGCTCGGCATCGCCTATCGCGACGAGACGACGGTCTCGCCCGAGGCGCTCGCGGGTGCCCTCGGCGAGCTGCTGGGCGATCTCGATGTCGAGACCATGATCGAGCCCGGCCGCTGGCTGGTGGCGCCCGCCGGCGTGCTGCTCGCGAGCGTCGTGCTCAACAAGGAGGATGGCGCCATCGTCGTCATCGACGCGGCGATGAACGATCTGGCGCGGCCGGCGATGTACGGCGCCTGGCACGGCATCGTCCCGCTCGACGCCGCGACGGCCACCCGCCCCGCCGCGCCGCGCATGGTCGTGGGTCCGGTCTGCGAAAGCAGCGACATCTTCGCCCGCAACCGCCGGCTGCCGCCCCTGCCGGCCAATTCCCGCGTGGCGATTCTCGACGCCGGGGCTTATGGTGCGGTCATGAGCTCCGTCTACAACGCCAGGCCGCTGGCACCGATCGCGATGGTGGACGGCGCGCATTGGACCACGATCCGCGAGCGCCAGCCGGTCGCGGCCATGTGGGCGGGCGAGACGATCCCGGAATTCCTCTCCGGCTGAGGGGGCGAGGGCCGTGATCGGACCTCCGGACCGGCCGACCGAAGCGATCGAGGCCCTCGCACGCAGCCTGCCGCGCCACCGCGCCAGGGCCAGGCTGGTGTTGCTGGTGGAACGGACCTGGCCATTGCTGTGGCCGCCCGTGGGCCTCGCCGGCGCGTTCCTCATCGCCGCCCTGCTCGGACTGCCGCCGCTGCTGCCGCCGGTCTGGCATGCCGCCCTGCTCGGCGCGCTGGTGGTGGTGGAACTCGGGCTGCTGTTGCGCCTGCTGCACCGCGTGCGCATGCCCGGCCCGGCGGAGCTCGACCGCCGGCTCGAGCGGGCGAGCGGCCTCGCCCATCGTCCGCTCGCGGTCCTTGCCGATCGGCCCGTCGCGCCGGGCGCCGATGCGCTGTGGGTTGCGCATCTGCTGCGCGCGGCGCGCGCGGTGAAGGAGCTGCGCAGCGGCTGGCCGCGCCCTGGCCTTGCCGCCCGCGATCCGATGGCGCTCCGGGCAGCGCTCGTCGTCGGGCTCGTCGCCGCTATCGGCATCGCCGGGCCGCTCGCGCCGCGCCGCCTCGCCGCGGCCCTCGACCCGGGGTTTGCGCCGGGGGTGCGGCTCCCGACCGAGCGCCTGCAGGCCTGGATCACGCCGCCCGCCTACACCGGCATGGCGCCGATCTTCCTTGCCGCGGGCGAGGCCGCTTCCGCCGCTCGCGAGGTCACGGTTCCGACACACAGCAAGCTCGGCCTGTCACTGACCGGCGGCCGCGGTGGCGTGCCGCGGCTGCTGCTCGGGCGCCAATCGCTCACCTTCCGTGCGCTCGATTCCGGCAGCTTCGCGCTCGAGACGACCCTCGACGCGGGCGGCCGCCTCGTGGTCCGGCGCGCCGGACGCATCATCGGCGCCTGGGATCTCGCCGTCGTGCCGGACCCGGCGCCGCTGGTCCGCTTCCCCGAGAAGCCGGGCATGGCGACGCCGGGCCGCACACCGCTGACGCGCCTGCCCTGGGCGGTGTCGCACCCCTACGGCGTGGTCGGACTGGAGGCGGAGCTGCGCTTGGCTGGCCGGCCGCAGGCGAAGCCGCTGATCGTGCCGATCCCGCTGCCCGGGGGCGCGCCGAAATCGGCCAGCGGCGCGCAGTTGTCGGACCTGACGGCACATCCCTGGGCCGGGCTCCCGGTCATCGCCCGCCTCGTCGGCAGGGACGCCGCGGGCCGCACCGGCGCCTCCCGGAACGAAACCTTCACCCTGCCGGAACGCGTCTTTACCAACCCCGTGGCCCGCGCGCTGATCGCGGTGCGGCGGTATCTCGTGCTGCACCCCGGCCATCGCGACGCGGCGCTCGCCGAGCTCGACCGGCTGTCGCGGCTGGCGGATGTCTGGGCGCATGACCCCGGCGGCTACCTCAATCTGCGCGCCATCGCCTACCTGCTGATCGAGCGCGTGGCCGCTGATGCGGTACCGCAGGCGCAGGATCGGCTCTGGGCGCTGGCGCTGCATCTGGAGAACGGCCTCTCGAGCCGGACCGCGCGTGCGCTCGAGGACGCCCGCCGCGCGCTGCGCGATGCGCTGAACCAGGCACGTCAGGACCGTCAGCAGGGCCGGCCCGTCGATCAGCACAAGCTGAGCCAGCTCGCCCAGGCGCTGCAGCGCGCGCTGCAGGACCATCTGCGCGCGCTGGCGCAGCAGGCGCGCCGCAATCCGCTGAGCCGGCAATTCGACCCGCGGCTGCATCCGCGAACCACGCGGCGGATGCAGGACCTCGCCGACCAGACCCGCCAGCGAGCCGAGAGCGGCGACAACAAGGATGCGCAACGGAGCTTTGCCGAGCTGGAAAAGATGCTGCCGATGCTGCGCAACGGCCAGGGTGCGGCCACCGCGCGCCAGCGTCAGCGCCAACAGCAGCGCCAGCGCGGCCAGGCGCAGCTCTCCGCCGTGGGTGACGTGGTGCAGCACGAAGGCGCGCTGCTCGATGCGTCGCAGATGCGCGCGCAGGGGACGCGCCCGCAGGACCAGCTCGCCTACCCGTTCCGCCAGGCTGTGCCGATGCCGCCGGTGCTTGGGGCGCCGCCGGTGCTTGGGGCGCCGCCGGTGCTCGGGGCGCCGTCATCGCCCGGCACCGCCGCACCGTCGCCGTCGCCCGCGGAGCTCCGGCGGCACGCTGCGGCGCGTGTGGCCGAGCAACGGATGCAGCAGGCGCTGCGCATGGCGATCGGCGAGGTGATGCAGCAATTCGCCGATCTCACCGGCCGGATCCCGCCCAATCTCGGCGACGCCGACGCGGCGATGCATGCGGCCGCTGCGGCGCTGGTGAACGGACGGGACGGCGTTGCCGCGACCGCCGAACGCAAGGCGATCGCCGCC
>JAJXSZ010000024.1 GCA_021784255.1 Pseudomonadota bacterium
GGACCGCGCCTTTTCTCCACCGCGCTTTCGGCCCACATGCACGCCATGCACCGCCGCCAGTTCGTTGCCCTGCCCCTGCGTGTCGCGCCCCTGCTTGTCGCGCCGCTGCTTGCCGCGCCGCTTCTGGCGGCCGCGCCGGCGCCGCCGCTCTCCGCCGCCGACCGGCAGGTCATCGCGCGCGTCGCCGCCTACCTCAATGGCATCCACACGCTGAAGGCGCGCTTCCTGCAGATCGCGCCCAACGGCAACACGGCCAACGGCACCGCCTGGCTGCAGCGCCCGGGCGAGATGCGCTTCCAGTATGACCCGCCGAGCCCGCTGCTGCTGCAGGCGGGGCGGGGCTGGCTGATCTATGTGGACAAATCCCTGCCGCAGACGTCGGCCTTCCGGATTTCCGACACGCCGCTCGGCATCCTGCTGGCGCCGCGGATCACGCTCTCGGGCGACGTCACGGTGACCAAGGTGCGCCAGCAGCCCGGCGAGATCGATGTCACCCTGGTCCGCACCGCGAACCCGAGCCAGGGTTCGCTCACGCTGATCTTCGCCACCGATCCGTTGACGCTGCGGCAATGGTCGGTGGTGGACCCGCAGGGCAACGAGACCCGCGTCTCGCTGTTCAATATCGAGATCGGTGGGACGTTCGATCCGGCACTCTTCACCTTCAAGGATCCGCAGATGCAGAAGGCCCTGATCCCCAGCGGCGGCTAGAGCAACTTCCGAGCTGTCTGAGCCGGTCTGTCTCACGCAGATCGGAGATAGGCTGCTCTGGATTCTAAGTTTCCCGGAGCAAGAAATCCGGCCAGATGATCCTCTCCGGTCGGATGTTGCTCCAGGGCGGCTCAGCGGCGCCGGTAGTCCAGTCCGCGCGCCAGCCAGCAGCCGAGCGTGATCCCGGCCACGCGCCCGCTGGCGTCGCGGCGTACCGCGAGCGTCCAGTCTCCTGGCGGGGAGTGGTCGAGCGCCCGCGGACACGGCATGGCCCAGAGATCCTCGCCGACCGGCTCCAGCAGCTCCATCCGCCCCTGGCCGAGGCAGCCCGAGAACGCGGCATATGGCACGCCGGCATCGACAATGCTGAGTTCTGCATCCAGCTCCGCGCAGTGATAGCGGCCGGCAATGCCGGCCTGCGTTCCCGCCGCCACCGGCCGCGCCGGCACCAGCGTCGAGAACAGGTTGTCGGCGGGTCGCTCCAGGCGCAGCCCCTGCGGCGTCGGTACCAGGCGGCTCGAACGCGAGCCGCCGCCGGCGCTGCCATCCGCGTTGCGGTCGAGCGTCTCCGGCCGCCAGGAGGCGAACCGCAGCCTGACGCGCCCCGGCTCGCCGGCCTCGACCCGAGCCAGGATGCCCGTTTCCGGCTCGACATAGGCGCCGAGCCAGGCGGGCGCGGGCAGCGATGCATCGGGCTCGGGCCTGGCTTCGCCCAGCACGGCCGCGAGCACATCGATCGCCGCCGCCCGCGCGTCCGTGATGTGATTGAGCATCACCACCACGCTGATCCGTTCCCGCGGCAGGTAGAGCCGGTGGCTGCTCCAGCCGCGCAGCCCGCCGCCATGCCCGCTCGCTGGCCGGCCGAGGGCCTCCTCGCGCGCCAGCCCGAACCCGTATGGCGCCGGCCTGCCATCGGCGAAGGCGACCGGCGCCGCGAGGCGCTGGTAGAGCGAGCGGGCGTCGTCGCGCGTCGCGTCGATATGCTTCTCCCAGGCGATCATGTCGTCGAGCGAGGCGCCGAGCCCCGCGTCCCCGGTCCAGATCAGCCGGTTCACCGCGACGCGGTGGCCGCCCTGGCCCATCTGCTCATAGCCCTCGGTGCCGTCCGGCAGCGCCCGCGTGTCCGCTGCGAGGATGGCGCTGGTCATGCCGGCGCGCTCGAAGATGCCGCGAAAATGCTCGGCGAGGCTGCGGCCGGTGCGCTCGGCCAGCGCGTCGCCGAGCAGGCGGAAATTCTGGTTTACGTAGGAGGAACGGGTTCCGGGCGCGAAATGGAGCGTCTGCGCCCCGGCGATCACCATCGCCGCCTCGCGATCCCCGAACGGTGCCTCCGCCGGCGAGCCGTGCAGCATCGCCACGGCCCAGTAGTCGCGCAGCCCCGACTGGTTATGCGCGAGCTGCAGCGCGTCGGGCCTGGGGCCGGCGAGCCGCGGCAGCCGTGCTGCGATCGCCGTGTCGAGCTCGCGCGGATCCGCGAATGCGGCGAGCACCGAGGCGCAGGTGAACTGCTTGGTGATCGAGCACATGCGAAACAGCGACGCCGGCGTGAACGCCACCCGCCGCTCGGCGTTGGCCCAGCCCCAGGCATGGCGCGCCAGCACCTCGCCCTCGCGCAGGACGGCGACGGCGCCGCCTGGCCCGCTATAGGTGCGTGGGAGGGCTGCGAGGGCGCGGTCCAGCCGCGCGTCGAGCGTGTCGGTCATGGCAGCAGTCTTGCCGCCCCGCGAACGGCCCGCAATCGCCCGCCGGCGGGTCATCGGTCATGCGCGCGTCGCATCGCAGCAATCCTCTCTTCTTTTTGCCGCGGAGGCGGCCGATACTGCGTCAATTGCTTTTCCCCAGGGCCACCATGAAGCCGCTGATCGGAATCTCTTGCTGCATCAAGCTGTTCGGCACCTATGGGATGCCGAATCACGCAGCCTCCGATACGTATGTCCGCGCCACCGACCTGGTGGTCGGCGGCATCCCGGTGCTGATCCCGGCCAATGGCGAGCGTTCCGACAGCGCCGGCATCGTCGCACGGCTCGACGGGCTGATCCTCACCGGCAGCCGCAGTAACGTGGAGCCCGCGCGCTATGGCGGCAAGCTGCACCCGGAAGGCGTGCCGGAGGATCACGAGCGCGACGCCACGACCTTGCCGCTGATCCGCGCGGCTGTCGCCGCCGGCCTGCCGGTCCTCGCCATCTGCCGCGGCCTGCAGGAGCTCAACGTGGCGCTGGGCGGCTCGCTGCACCAGCGCCTGCAGGACCTGCCGGACCACATGGACCACGCGACGCCGATGGCCGGCAACGGCCGGCTGCGCACCGGCAAGGCCCATACCGTGAACGTCAGTCCCGGCGGCTGGCTGCACCGGCTGGTGCAGTCGCCGAGCATCCTCGTGAACTCGCTGCACAACCAGGGCATCAACCGCCTCGCCGAGGGCCTGGTCGGCGAGGCGACGGCGCCGGACGGCACCATCGAGGCCGTGCGCGGCAATTTCCCCGGCTTCGTCGTCGGCGTGCAATGGCACCCGGAATATGATTGGGAGCGCGACGAGCTTTCCCGCCACATCTTCGAGTCGTTCGGTGCCGCCGTCGCGGCCCGCGCGCGCAGCCTCGCCGCCGCCGCCGACTGACCGGCTGGGACACCAGCGGCCGCCCGGGTCAGGGTGGCGCCGCGGGAGGGGCCGGCGGGGCGGCGACCTGCCGCGGCAGAACGCCCGGGCCGCTGGCGCCATATCCGATCTGCCCGAGCCTGTCCGTCGCAGGCGGATCGGAGGAAGCTTGCTCTGGGTTCTACGTCTCCGAGAGCAAGGAATCCGGCCAGATGATTCTACCTGGTCGGATGTTGCTAGTGTTTCCCGGGGGACGGTGCCGCGCGCGGCAGCACCGAAGGCGGTAGTCCCAGGAGGGTGAGGCAGCGCTCGTAGATGGCTTCGATGCGTGGCAGCAGTGAGGCTATGGGCCAGCGCATGGCCAGCCGCGCCAGCCCCGCTCCCAGCACCGCAACCCCGGCGCTGCCCAGCATGTCGAGCGGGAGATGGACGCCGAGGAAGATGCGCGCCCAGGCGACGCCGAGCCCATAGAGCCCCATCGCGATACCCCAGCCGGGCGCGGCAGCGGTGGCGATCAGCCCTGCCGCCAGCGTCCAGACCAGCGTCGCATGGTCGCTGGGGAAGGAGTTGTCCGGCGCATGCGCGATCAGCGTCCGCCCCAGCCCGATCATGAACGGGCGCGGCTCGAAATAGAGCGCTCCCAGGATCTGGTTGATCCCGATCCCCAGCAGCGTTGCCGTCGTGCTCGCCAGCAGGCCGCCGCGCCCCGCGCGGCGCCCCCAGACCCAGAGCGCGACCAGCAGGGCCGGCGCCAGCAGGAGCGGGCTCGACGCGAGCAGCCGCGCCACGTGGATTTCCAGCGCCGGCGCGCCGGGTGGAGCGTTGATGGCGAGGAAGAGGGCGCGATTCCAGGCCGGCACGAAGCCTCCTCGGTGTCTGCCAGAGCCGTCTTCGATCGGTCTGCGCCGGTCCGGCCCAGGCAGATCGGAGATGACGTGCTCTGGATTCGATGGCTGCTAGAGCAGGAAATCCGACCAGATCGATGGCTGCATCGGGTCGGGTCCTGCTCTAGCGCGCTGTCACCGACCTGTCATCATCGCGCGCCGCGCAGCATCGCCAGACCGGCCGCCAGCCCCATCGTTGCCGCGACTCCGAGCGCCTCGGTGGCGCGGCGCGGATCGCCGCGCGAGTGGCGGATATCGCCGGCCCGCGCCGCCCCATGCGTGATCGGGCCGGCGCCGAGCAGGGTCGCGAGTTGCAGGATCGACGTCGCCTGGCCGGTGCAGACGTTGAACACGTCGGCGCCCTTCTGTGCCGTGGCGCGCCGCATCGCCGCCAGCAGATGCGCAACCACGTCGGCGACGAAGACGAAGTCGCGGGTCTGCTCGCCGTCGCCATGGACGGTGATGCCGAGCCCGTCGGCGGCGCGGCGGGCGAAGATGGAAATCACGCCGGAATAGGGCGAGCCCGGGTCCTGCCGCGGGCCGTAGACGTTGAAGAACCGCAGCCCCACCGACGGCACGCCATGCACAAGCGCGCCGACCGCGCCGTGCAGTTCGCTGCCGAGCTTGTCGGCGCCATAGGCGGTGCGTGGCGCCGGCCGCAGCCCCTCATGCGCGACCGCCTCGCCGGTATCGCCGTAGATCGCGGCGGAGGAAGCATAAACCACCGGCAGCCGGCCCTCGGCCCGCGCCGCGTCCAGCACCGCGACCGTCCCGCCCACATTGACGCGATGCGTGCCCGGCCAATCCTCGTTGCCGCGCGCGACGGAGGCGATGGCCGCGAGGTGGAAGCATCCGTCCATCCCCGCCATCGCCCGGCGCACCAGGGCCGGCTCGGCGACGTCGCCGCGCCGCACGTCGGTCCCCGCGGGCAGGTTGGCTTCCTTGCCGGTGGAGAAATCGTCGAGCACCAGCACCTCGTGCCCACTGGTCAGCAGGGCATCGACGAGATGCGAACCGATGAACCCGGCGCCGCCGGTGACGAGATAGCGTGCCATCGTTCAGGGGGCACGCAGCTGGGTGACGTGGCAGAGATTGGTGCCGCGGCGCGTGAGCCGCCGTCCGCCGGCGAAGACCACCTGCAGGTCGTAGATGCAGTTGCCGTCGCGCGGCAGGCGGATCATCCGCCCGGCCCCCGGCGCGATCGGCTGCCCGGCGAGCCGCGAACGGCCCCAGTTGGCGAAGCCGGCCGGGGTCGCGAACAACGCGACGATCGGCGCCTGGCCATCGTTGCGCAGCTCAAACGAAGCGTCGTTCGCCCGCTTCTGCGCGAAGGCCGGCAGCGAGACGAGCACCAGGCACAGGGCGAGCAGGGCGCGCATTCGACCATCCCGAGATTCCGGCGCCTGCATCTAAACCATGACCAGGCGAGGGGGAACGGCGCGGATTGTCGAGATTCGTCATCCGCCGCGCCGCATTCTCCCGCCTGTCAGGCGACGTCGAAGCGGACGCCCTGGGCGAGCGGCAGGGTGCGGCCATAGTTGATGGTGTTCGTGGCCCGCCGCATGTACGCTTTCCAGGCGTCCGAACCCGCCTCGCGGCCGCCGCCGGTTTCCTTCTCGCCGCCGAAGGCTCCGCCGATCTCGGCGCCGGACGGGCCGATATTGACGTTGGCGATGCCGCAATCCGAGCCGCTGGCCGACAGGAACGCCTCCGCCTCGCGCAGATCGTTGGTGAAGACCGAAGACGACAAACCCTGCGCCACGGCGTTGTGCAGCCGCAGCGCCTCGGCGAAATCGCGATAGCGCATGACATAGAGGATCGGGGCGAAGGTTTCCCGCTCCACCGGTCCCGCCTGGGTCGGCATTTCGACCAGCGCCGGGCGGACGTAATAGGCGTCCGCGCCCAGGCCGGCATCGACCCGCTCGCCGCCGCAGATCGCTCCGCCCGCCGCCCCGGCGTCGGCCAGCGCGCGCTGCATGGCCTCGAAGGCCAGCCCGTCGATCAGCGGCCCGATCAGGGTTCCCGCGGCCAGCGGGTCGCCGACGGGGACGGAGCGGTAGGCCCGCTGCAGCCGCGGCACGAAAGCGTCGTAGATGCTGTCATGCACGAACAGGCGGCGCAGCGTCGTGCAGCGCTGCCCGGCTGTTCCCATCGCGGCGAAGGCGACGGCGCGCAGCGTCAGGTCGAGGTCGGCGGTCGGGGCGACGATGGCGGCGTTGTTGCCGCCGAGCTCGAGGATCGCGCGGGCGAACCGCGCGGCAAGCCTGGGGCCGACGTTGCGCCCCATCGCCGTCGATCCGGTGGCCGAGACCAGCGCCACCGCGGGGTGCTCGACCAGCGCCTTGCCGAGCTCGCGCCCGCCGGTCACCACCGCCGACAGGCCCGGCGGGACCTCGACGCCTTGCCCGCGCAGGCGCCCGGCCGCGCGCTCGAACAGGGCTTGCGTCGCGAGCGCGGTGAGCGGCGCCTTCTCCGATGGCTTCCAGAGGACGGCATTGCCGCAGACCAGCGCCAGCGCCGCGTTCCACGACCACACCGCAACCGGGAAGTTGAACGCCGTGATGATCCCGACGACCCCGAGCGGATGCCAGGTTTCCATCATCCGGTGCTCGGCGCGTTCGGTGGCGATCGTCTGGCCGTAGAGCTGGCGCGACAGGCCGACGGCGAAGTCGCAGATGTCGATCATCTCCTGGACCTCGCCCAGGCCCTCGGAACGGATCTTGCCGACCTCGATCGAGACCAGGCGGCCGAGATCCTCCTTCGCCGCGCGCAGCTCCTCTCCGAGCAGGCGGATCAGTTCGCCACGCTTTGGCGCCGGAACCAGGCGCCAGGCGAGGAAAGCCGCATGGGCCCGCGCGATCGCGGCATCGGCGTCGGCGGCGGTGTCGGTCCGGAGCCGCGCGATCACCTCGCCCGAGAGCGGCGATCGCGCGACGAGCGCGCCGTCGCCGGCGGCGCCCGTGTCCACGCCGAGGCGCCCGAGGATCGCGGCGACGTCATCGGCCAGCGAGGTGGCGGCGGTCTTCGCGGCAGGGGATGTCATGTCGTCTCCTTCTGGAATCCCGGGCGGCACCGGCCGTCCGTTCAGGCGGCCAGGCGGTGACGGTGTCCGTCCGCCGCCTCGCCCTGCCGATAATAGCCTCCGAAGCGGTTGGCCAGAAACGCGTCGAGCCCGATATCCTCCTGGCGGATGAAGCCCTGGCGGGGCAGTTGCCCGTTCGCCAGCAGGTCCAGAACCACGCAGATGCTCGACGCGGTGGTGAGCTGAATCGCGCTCGTCATGCGCCCGCCGAGTTCGGCGGCGTGGATGCGGTTCGCGTAGGTTTCCTGCACCAGCCTGCCGTCCTTGTGGCCGCAGACGGTCACGAAGACGACGACCACGTCCTGCAGCGTGGCCGGCAGGGCGTGCTCGAACAGGTCCTTCAGCACCTCGCGCCGATGCCGCAGCGCCAGGTCGTCGAGCAGCACCTTCATGATCGCGGCATGGCCGGGATAGCGGATGGTGCGGTAGTTGAGCGTGTTGACCTTGCCGGCGAAGGTCTCGCACAGCGTGCCGAGGCCACCCGAGGTGTTGAAGGCCTCGTAGGTCACGCCGTCGAGCGAGAGTTCCTCGCGCTCCTCCAGCGCCGGAACCTCGACCAGGCGGCCACCGACGATGGCTTCGCACGGCTGGATGTACTCGTTGATGACGCCGTCGGTGCTCCAGGTGAGGTTGTAGTTCAGCCCGTTGCTCGGATAGCGCGGCAGCGCGCCGACCCGCAGCCGTACCGCATCGAGGCGATCGAAACGGCGCGCCAGGTCGCTGGCCACGATCGAGATGAACCCCGGAGCGAGCCCGCATTGCGGCACGAAGGCACTGCGCGCGGTGCTCGCGATCAGCTTCACCTGCCGCGTCGACTGCACGTCCTCGGTGAGGTCGAGGTAATGCACACCGGCTTCGGCCGCCGCGCGCGCGAGGGCGACGGTGTGCTGGAAGGGAGCCGCGCTCAGGACGGCGAATTGGCCGCGCATCCGGGCGGCGAGGGCGGCCGTGTCGGCGATGTCGAGCCGGGCGGTGGCAAGCGCGTTGCCGGTCTCGACGTTGCCGAGCGGTTCGTCGCTGCGGTCGGCCAGCGTCACCCGGTAGTCGCCGCTGTCCGCGAGCAGCCGCGCGATGGTCGAGCCGACGCGACCCGCGCCGACGACGAGAATATTGGCCATTTCCGCCTCCTGGAAGCATTCACCGGGCGCATCGTGCGGCCTTTGGCCATCATTCCATAGCGGCAGACAACGCAGAAACGCGGTAAGAAGCGGACAGATCGACGGGAGAATTAGTCGAAATGACGGTATCGCAGAAAGACCGGCAGCTGCTGCTGCTGCTGGCGGAGAACGCTCGCGCCCCCACGGCCGTGCTGGCTCGACGGCTCGGCCTGTCGCGCACCACGGTCCAGACCCGGCTCGAGCGGTTGGAGCGCGACGGCGTGATCGCCGGCTACGGGGTGCGGTTGTCGGAGGAATACCAGGGCGGGCTGGTGCGCGCCTATGTCATGATCGTCCTCAAGACCAAGGTCCTCGCGCGCGTCGTCGCGGCGCTGCGGGCCGTGCCGGAGGTCATGTCCGTGCGTTCGGTGAGCGGCGGCTTCGACCTGATCGCCGAGGTCGCCGCCCCGTCCATCAGCGAGCTCGACCGCACCATCGACCGCATCGGGGAGGTCGAGGGTGTGGAGAGGACCCAGTCCTCGATCGTTCTGTCGACCCGCTTCCAGCGCTAGAGCAATATCCGACCAGATAGGATCACCTGGCCGGGTTTCCTGCTCCGGGAAACTTGGAATCCAGAGCAACTTGTCTCCGGTCCGCCTGAGCTGGGCAGGCTCCGACAGATCGGAGGTTGCGCCAGCGCCGCGCCGCTAGTGGCCCGCCAGTGGTTCGGGGAAGGGGCCGCGCCTACCAGGCCCCGATCTGCGCCCGCCGGGCGGCGCGCACCACCACCACCGTCCAGATCGTCTGCGGCATCAGCAGCAGCAATGGCAGCACCGGCCGCAGCGCCGAGGGCGCGGCGATGAAGCCGAAGCTGACGATCCCGCCCAAGGCCGCGAAGGCCCAGTGCAGTACCGCGACGAAGCGCGGGTCCATGCCGGACCGCGCCGCCACCTGGTAGAGATGCCCGCGATGGGCGCGCGCCGGGTTCTCGCCGGCCAGCACCCGGCGCACCAACGTGAACGCGACATCGTACAGCACGCCGTTGAGCAGCATCGGCACGATCAGGAACGACAGATCGACCCGGTCGAAGCGCGCCGCCACCACCCCCAGCACCGCCAGCATGAAGCCGCAGAACTGGCTGCCCACGTCGCCCATGAAGATGCGGGCGCGCGGAAAGTTGAAGGGCAGGAACCCGGCGATCCCGGCCGCCAGCAGCAGCCCGGCGAAGTAGACGAAATCCGCGTTCTGGGTCCAGCCGATCGCGGCCAGGAACAGGGCGGCGACCAGCGAGGTGCCGGCGGCGAGGCCGTTCATGCCGTCGATGAAGTTCATCGCGTTGGTGGCGAACAGCAACCAGGCCAGCGTCGCCGGGATCGCGAGCAGGCCGAGCGGCTGCGGCCCGATCAGCGGTAGGTTCAGGCTGCGGACCACCAGCCCGCTGCCGATTGCGGCCAGCGCCGCCAGCACCTGTGCCGCGAGCTTCACGGCGAAGGGAAAGTCGCGCACGTCGTCGGCGAAGGAGACGATGGCGATGGCCGCCGCCGCCAGGATCACGCCGCGGAAATAAGGGGCGGCGATGCGGGCGAAATCGGCGAAGCCGTAGAGCACGGAAATGCCGAGCAGGAATGCGGTCACGATGCCCACCCCGCCGCTCTTCGGGATCGGGACGCTATGGGCCTTGCGCGCGTCCGGCAGATCCATCACCCGCGCGTCTATCATCGCCCGCACGACCAGCGCCGAGACCAGGGCGAGCCCGAGGCAGAACAGGATGTGCTTCGCGAACGCGAGGAGCGTCATGCCGCCTCTCTAGCCGTGCCCCGCGCGCGCCGCATCCCCTCTGCCCCCTTCGCTCGGCGCGGCACGGTGGGCTACAAGCCTTGCCATGGTCGAGGCTCGCGCCCGCGGACGGATCGCGCTCAACGTGGCGGTGGACGCACTGCTCGCGGCCGCCGCCGTGCCGCTGGCGCGCTGGCTTGCCAATCCGCTGGGCGATGTGGTGGGCCCGCTCTGGACCCTGGCCATGGGGGCCGCGGTGCTGCTTGCCGCCGGCTTGCCGTTCCGCCTCTCGCTCCAATACTGGCGGTTTGCCGGCGCCTCCGACCTGCTCGGTGTCGCGGCGGCGTCGATCGCGGCGGCGGCGCTGTTTCCCGTCGGGTTGCATGTTGCGGGCCTCGCGCTGCCGAGCCCGTCCTTCCCGGCGATCCACGCTCTGGTGCTTGCCGCGCTGCTCTCCACCTCGCGCCTGCTGTACCGCCTGACGCGCGAGACGCCGGCGCCGGCGGGTGCCGCGCAGCCGGTGCTGGTGATCGGGGCGGGCGAGGCGGCGAACCTGTTCATCCGTGCGCTGGCGGCGGACCGCACGGCGGGACTGCGCGTCCTCGGCCTGCTCTCGCTCGGCCGCGCCCAGACCGGCCGGCGTATCGGCGGCCATCCGATCCTGGGCGGGCTCGACGAAGTGCGTGAGGTGCTCGCCAGGTTGCGCGCCGAGGGGCAGGCGCCCGCCATCCTGGTCGTGACCGAGGCCGACCTCGCTGGCGACCGGCTGGCGGCGCTGATGGAGGCGGCCGACGAAGCCGGCGCCCGCGTTGCCCGCACCCCGCGCCCGACGGCACTGGACGCCGCCCACCGGGTGGGCGCCGGCAAGCCAGCGGCGCTCGAGTTGCGGCCGGTGGCCCTCGAAGACCTGCTCAACCGCGCCCAGGTGCCGCTCGATCGCGAGGCGATTGCGCGCCTGGTCCAGGGCCGTCGTGTCCTGGTCACCGGCGCCGGTGGCTCCATCGGGTCGGAACTGGCGCGCCAGGTCGCCGGGCTGGGCCCGTCGTTCCTGGTGCTGCTCGACGCCTCGGAGTTCGCGCTATGGCAGATCGACGTCGAACTGGCCGAGCAGGCGCGCGAGGTGGCGCGTGAGGCGCTTGTCGCCGACGTGCGCGACGCGGTCCGCATGCGCGCGGTCATGGAACGCGTGCGCCCGGAACTCGTCTTCCACGCCGCGGCGCTCAAGCATGTGCCGATCGTCGAGGCCAACGCCGCCGAAGGGCTGCTGACCAACGCCCTGGGCACGCGCAACGTCGCCGATGCCGCGCGTGCCGCCGGCGCGCAGGCGATGGTGCTGATCTCCACCGACAAGGCGGTGAACCCGACCAGCGTCATGGGCGCCTCCAAGCGGCTGGCCGAGATGTACTGCCAGGCGCTCGACATCCGTTCGCGCGCGGCGCGGTCGGGTACGCGCTTCGTGACGGTGCGTTTTGGTAACGTTCTCGGCAGCACCGGCTCCGTCGTGCCGCTGTTCCAGCACCAGCTCGCGCGCGGCGGCCCGCTCACCGTCACGCACCCGGACATGCAGCGCTACTTCATGACCGTGCGCGAGGCGGTGGGCCTGGTGCTGCAGGCCTCGGTCGCGGGCTGCGCCGGCGAGACCGGCGCCAACGGCGGCATCTTCGTGCTCGACATGGGCGCGCCGGTGAAGATCCTCGACCTCGCCCGCCAGATGATCCGCCTTGCCGGCCTGCGGCCCGACATCGACGTGCCGATCCGCTTCACCGGCCTGCGGCCCGGCGAAAAGCTGTTCGAGGAGATTTTTCATGGTCAGGAGCCGCCGGCCGCCACCGGCATTCCAGGGCTGCTGATGGCCAGCCCGCGCACCGCCGACGCGGCACTGGTCGGCCGCTCCATCGAGGAGATCGCGGCCGCCTGCCGCGGTGGCCAGGAGAAGCTCGCGCGCGCGTTGCTCGCCCGCATGGTGCCGGAATACACGCCCAGCCCTCACCCCCAGACGTCGGAGGCTTCCGGCGCCGCAACACGGAATCTCGGATGAGCGATCACGACCCGATCCCCTTCCTCGACCTTGCCGCCCAGCAGGCGCGGATGGCGGAGCCGTTGCGCAAGCGCATCGAGACCGTCCTGCGCCATTGCCAGTTCATCCTCGGCCCCGAGGTTGCCGAGCTCGAATCCCGCCTCGCCGCGTACTGCGGCGCCGCCCATTGCGTTACCGTTTCTTCCGGCACGGACGCCCTGCAGATCGCGCTGATGGCTGAAGGCGTCGGCCCCGGCGACGCGGTGTTTCTGCCCGCGTTCACCTATACCGCGACCGCCGAGGTGCCGCTCCTGCTCGGTGCCACACCGGTCTTCGTCGATGTCGATCCCAGAACGTTCCAGGTCGACCCCGCGCATTTCGCGGCGCGCATCGCCGATGTCGAGCGCGCCGGCCGGTTGAAGCCGCGCGCGCTGATCGGCGTCGACCTGTTCGGCCAGCCCGCCAACTGGCCCGCGCTCAACGCCATCGCCTCGCGCGCGGGGCTGTTTACGCTCGACGACTGTGCCCAGAGCTTTGGCGCGAGCCTCGCGGGCCAGCGTCTGGGCACCGCGGCGGAGGCGACGGCGACGAGCTTTTTCCCCTCCAAGCCGCTCGGCGCCTATGGCGATGGCGGCGCTCTGTTCACCGAAGGCGCCGGGCGCGCCGCCCTCTACCGCAGCCTGCGCACGCACGGCGAAGGCACCACACGCTACGAGGTGCTGCGCACCGGCATGAACGGCAGACTCGATACGCTGCAGGCCGCCGTGCTGCTCGCCAAGCTGGATATTTTCGCTGCCGACCTCGCCGCGCGCGAGCGCATCGCCGCGATCTACGACGCGCGGCTTGGCAACCGCGTCGCTATTCCCGAGCGCGTTGCGGGCAGCACCAGCGCCTGGGCGATCTATGCCATCCTGCTGGCCGACGGCGCCGAGCGCGACCGGCTGCAGACCGGGCTCAAGGCGGCGGGCGTGCCGAGCGCCATCTATTACCCGAAGCCGCTGCACCGCCAGCCGGCCTATGCCGCCGCCCATGACGGCGCCGCGCTGCCGGTCTCGGAAGACCTTGCGGGCCGTATCCTGGCGCTGCCGATCCACCCCGATCTCACGGATGCAGCGGCGGAGCGCGTCTGCGAGGCCGTGCTCGCCAACGTCTGACGGGGTGGACCCGCGCCCGGCGCGGCGTCGGGCTGCGGCGTCAGGGCGCGCGCAGCGCGGAGAGGGCCAGCAACAGCCACCCGCCCATCAGGGTCGTCCCGCCGATCGGTGCCACCACGCCGAGCGTGACCCCGGTCGCGGCATGGACGTAGAGCTCGCCGCAGAACAGCACCGTTCCGAGCGCGAAGGCCGCCCCGGCCGCGTCCGCGAGCCGGCCGGCGCGTGATGACCATAGTCCCACGGCGAGCAGCGCCAGCGCATGCGGGAACTGCATCGCCAGCCCCTCCTGCACCAGGTTGCGGGCGGGCGGCGCCAGCGCATGCGCGGCGATCGCCGCCAGACCGACGGACAGCAGCCCCGACACCGCGCCCAGGGCGATCCAAAGCCGTTGCATCGCGCTCAAGCTCCCATCAGAATCACCGCATGCCCCGCGGCGACCTCTTCCCCGATATCGGACCCTTCGAGACCGGATTCCTGCCGGTCGGCGACGATCATGTGATGTATTGGGAGCAGGTCGGCAACCCGCGCGGCGTCCCCGTGCTGTTCCTGCACGGTGGTCCGGGCGCCGGCGCCGGCGCCATCCATCGTCGTTTCTTCGATCCCGGCTTCTGGCGCGTCATCATCTTCGACCAGCGCGGCGCCGGTCGCTCGCGTCCGCTCGGCTCGCTCAGC
This sequence comes from Pseudomonadota bacterium, assembly GCA_021784255.1. Lineage (GTDB taxonomy): Bacteria > Pseudomonadota > Alphaproteobacteria > Acetobacterales > Acetobacteraceae > JAJXXT01. Next base: position 13,984 of record JAJXSZ010000024.1, read on the forward strand.
GCCAACACCACGCCGCGCCTCGTCGCCGACATCGAATTGTTGCTGCGCCATCTCGCGGTTCCGCGGGCGCTGCTGTTCGGCGGATCCTGGGGCTCGACGCTGGCGCTCGCCTTCGCCCAGGCGCATCCGGAGCGGGTTCTCGGCTGCGTGCTGCGCGGCGTCTTTCTCGGCCGCCAGCTCGAGGTTGACTGGTTTCTCCACGGCCTCGCCGCCGTGTTCCCCGACGCGCATGCCACCTTCGCCGAATTCCTGCCGCCCGACGAGCGCGGCGACCTGCTCGGGAATTATCGCCGCCGTCTCACCGACCCCGATCCCGCCGTCCACATGCCGGCCGCGCGCGCCTGGTCGGTCTACGAAGGTTCCTGCTCCACCCTGCTGCCATCGCCCGATACGGTCGCCTCCTTCGCGCAGGACCGCACCGCGCTCGGCCTCGCGCGCATCGAGGCACATTATTTCGCGAACGCCCTGTTCCTGCCGCCCGGCGGGCTGCTTGCCGGCATGGCGCGCATCGCGCACATCCCGGCGGAAATCGTCCAGGGCCGCTACGACATGATCTGCCCGGCGCGCACCGCCTTCGAGCTTGCCGATGCGTGGGGCTCCGCGCGCCTCACCGTGGTGCCCGATGCCGGGCATTCGGCGCTCGAGCCCGGCATCCGCCGCGCCCTTGTCGCCGCGGTCGAGCGTTTCCGGACGGCGCGATGAAACTTGCCGTCATCGGCCTCGGCTCGATGGGCATGGGGGCGGCGCGCTCGCTGCTGCGTGCGGGCCACGACGTCGTCGGCTGCGAGATGCGCGCCGAGCTGCGCGAGACCTTCCTCGCCGCCGGCGGACGCGCGGCGGCGAGCCCGGACGATCTTCCCGCGGATGTCGAGGTCGTGGTCGTCTTCGTCGTCAACGCCACGCAGGCCGAGGCGGTGCTGTTCGGTCCGAACGGCTGCGTGCCGCGCCTCGCTCCGGGCACCGTGGTGATGAACTGCGTGACCCTCGCCGCCGACCGCGCCATCGAGTTCGAGCGCCGCCTTGCCGAAGGCGCGCTGCTGATGCTCGATGCCCCCGTCTCCGGCGGCCCGAAGGCGGCGGAGGAGGGCAGGATGTCGGTGATGGCCTCCGGCGCGCCGGCAGCCTTTGCCCGGGCGGAGCCGGTGCTCGCCGCCATCGCCGCCAAGGTCTGGCGGCTCGGTGATCGCGCCGGTCCCGCCAGCACCGTCAAGATGGTCAACCAACTCCTCGCCGGCGTGCACATCGCGGTGGCGGCGGAGGCGCTGGCGCTGGGCATCCGCGCCGGCGCCGATCCGCAGACCCTGTTCGATGTCATTTCGGCGTCGGCGGGCAGTTCGTGGATGTGGCAGAACCGCGTGCCGCACGTGCTGGCCGGCGACGACACGCCGCACTCGGCGGTCAACATCTTCGTCAAGGATCTCGGCATCGTCCTCGACGCGGCTCGCGCCATGACCTTCCCGCTGCCGCTGGCCGCCACCGCGCACCAGCTCTTTCTCGCCGCCGCCGCGGGTGGCGACGGCGGGCGCGACGATTCCTTCGTCATCCGCGTCTGGGAGCGGTTGGCGAAGATTCCGCTGCCGGACAGGAAGGACTAGAGCAACCTCCGATCCGCCCGGGCCTGACCGGCTCGGGCAGGCCGGATCTGGCTCTAGGCGGCGAGGGCGGCCTCCACGCCGGCTGCGACCGCGAAGAGTTTCGCGTCGGCCATCGTCTGGCCCATCAGCATGAGCCCCACCGGCGCCTCGCCGGCGCGATGACAGGGCAGGCTGATCGCACAACGGTCGAGGAAATTGCCCAGGGTCGTGTTGCGCAACGACAGCAGGTTGACGCGCGTGTATTCATCGGCGTCGTCGAGCTGCGCGATCGGCGGCGGCACGATCGGGCAGGTCGGCAGCATCAGCGCGTCATACTCGGCACTCGCCGCGTTGGCCGCCGCGATCAGGCGCTCGCGTGCCCCCAGAAGGTTGATGTAGTCGGCCGAGAGCAACTGCCCGCCCTGCTCCAGCCGCGCGCGGATGCGCGGATCGTAACGATCTCCGAGCCGTTCCAGCAGCGAGCGATGCCAGGCGGCCGCCTCCATCCGCGCGAGCCCCACCTTGTTCGCCTCGACGGCCGCCGTGAACGCGGGGAAGGCCAGGCGCGAGATCCGGGCACCCGTCGCCGCGAGGCGCGAGCAGGCGCGCTCGAACGTGGCGGCCACCGTCGCGTCCATCTCGTCGAGCACCAGCGTCGTCGGCACCGCCAGATGGAGGCGCGAGACATCCGCCGCGCGCAACGCGGGCAGCGGCTCGCCGGCCATGACCGCATCGAGCGCGGCACAGCATGCCACGCTGCGCGCCAGCGGCCCGACGGAGTCGAGGCTGGGCGCCAGCGGCAGGATGCCCTCGATCGGCACGCGCCGCGCCGTCGGCTTGAACCCGACGACGCCGCAATAGGCTGCCGGTACGCGGCAGGAGCCGCCGGTATCGGTGCCGAGCCCGGCGAAAGCCATGCCGTCGGCGACGGCAACGGCGGTGCCCGACGAGCTGCCGCCGGGGATGCGGCGGGAGGCGCGGTCCCATGGGCTCGCCGGCGTGCCGTAATGCGGGTTGATGCCGAGGCCGGAGAAGGCGAACTCCGTCATGTTGGTCCGCCCCACGGGGACCAGACCGGCGCCCAGCATCCGCTGCAGCACCGGCGCGTGGCCCGCGGCCGGTGGTGCGTCGGCGAGCACCGTGGAGCCGGCCGGCGTCGGCTCGCCTTCGATGTCGCAGAGATCCTTGATCGCGACCGGAATTCCCGCATAGGGCCCGGGCGCGCGGCCGGCGCGGCGCAGCGCGTCCATGGCGTCGGCCATCAGCCGCGCCGATTCGGCATGCACACGAATGAAGGCGCGCGCGCCCTCGCCCCCGGGCTCCGCGATGCGTCCCAGCGCCTCCTCGACGAGTTGCCGTGCGCTGGTTCGTCCCGCGGCGAGATCGGCCGCCGCTGCCGCCATGGTCTGCATGGCCGGACGCTGCCCGCCCGCGGCGCCGTATGCAAGCGCCCGTGCCCGCCCGGTTGACGCGTGCGCCCGGCGATGCGTCTTTACCGCCCGCACGCATGGAGGAGACCGCGATGTCCGAAAAGCCCGCCCGCCCCGTCCTCGTCACCGGCGCCTCGGGCGCACTCGGTCGGCAGGTCGCCGCCGCGCTCGGCGCGCGCGGCTGGAACCTGGTGCTGACGGATATCGCGCCGTTTCCGGATGCGGTGCCCGCCACGGCCCGCTTCGCCCGCGCCGACCTCGAGGACGGGGTCGCGATCCTGCGCCTTGCCGAGGGCTGCGGCACCATCCTGCATTTCGGCGGCGTCTCGACCGAACACCCCTTCGAGTCCGTCATCGGCCCCAACATCAAGGGCCTCTTTCACATCTACGAGGCTGCGCGGCGCGAGCGCGCGCGCGTGTTCTTCGCCTCCTCCAACCACGCGATCGGCTTTCACGAACGAACCACCAGGCTCGACGCGGACTGCCAGTTGCTGCCCGACTCGTATTACGGGCTCTCCAAGGCCTATGGCGAAATGATGGGCCGCCTCTACTGGTTCAAGCACGGCGTCGAGAACGTCAACGTGCGCATCGGCTCGTCGTTCCCCGAGCCGACCAACGCTCGCATGCTCTCGACCTGGCTCGCCTACAGCGACCTCGTCGAGCTCTGCGTGCGCGCGACACTGGCGGCGAAGACCGGCTCCTGCGTGATCTGGGGCGCGTCGGCCAACACCCGCACCTTCTGGCGCGGCGACGCACGGGCGACGCTCGGATGGCTGCCGCGCGAGAGTTCCGACGCCTTCGCCGCCCAGGTCGGCGGCGTCGTCAGCACCGATCCCGTGGAGGAGCGCTACCAGGGCGGCGCCTACTGCGCGATCGACTACACGCGTAACGAGATGGCACCCAGGGACATCTTCTGATGCCACGCCGCACCACCGGCGAGGCGGTGGTCGAGGCCCTGCTCGCGCACGGGATCACGACGCTCTACGCGCTGCCCGGCGTGCACAACGACCATTTGTTCGACGCCATCGCGCGCAGCGACGGGCAGATGCGGATCCTGCACACGCGCCACGAGCAGACCGCGGCCTACATGGCGCTCGGCGCGGCGCTCGCCACCGGCAAGCCGCAGGCTTTCAGCGTCGTGCCCGGCCCCGGCCTGCTCAACGCCTCCGCGGCACTGCTCAGCGCCTATGGCGCCGGCGCGCCCGTGCTGGCGCTGGTCGGGCAGATTCCCTCCTTCGCTATCTACCGCTGCCTCGGCCATC
>JAJXSZ010000025.1 GCA_021784255.1 Pseudomonadota bacterium
GGACGGGCGCGCGAGGAGGCGCTGGCGGCGCGGCTGCTGGCGCGCGACGGGCGGCCGGTGTCCGTCGCCGGGCATCTGCGCGCCCAGGTCTGGCAGGGCGAGACCAGTGTCGACCTCGCGATCGTGGATCTGGCGAATTCTTGACCATGCCGGACGCCGAAACGTAGCTTCACGGGTTCGTGACGTCGGCCGTCGGTGCGCGTGCGCGGCGTGGCAGACCTGGGATCGATGACGGACAGCGAATTGTCGGATTTCCAAGTCGAGTTCGTTCGCGACGAGGCGGCGTTTGCCGCGCTCGCGACGGCGTGGCGCGCGCTGGAGCGGCGCTGCGGGGAGGCCCTCTCCGCGCTCGGGTTCGACGAGACTTGGCGCGCCTGGACGCTGGTGGCCAGGCCGCTCGGCGCGCGGCTGGCCATCGTGGTCGGGCGGCAGGACGGCGCGGTGGTGCTGATCTGGCCGCTGGTCCGGCGCGGGCGCATGGTCGAGGCGCTCGGCGGCAATCCCTCCGGCCCCAATGACATCCTGCTGGCACCGGACCCGTGCCAGGCGGCCTGGGCGGAGGCGGCCTGGCAGGCGATGCGCCGCGCGCTCGGCGGCAGTTGCCTGGTGCTGCGAGGGGTGCCGGAGACGTCGCCGATCCTGCGTCTCGGCGGCCATCGCCGCCGGTTCCGCGCGCAGCACCAAGTCTGGATCATTCGCCTCGCGGACTGGGGCGGCTGGGAACGCTACGAGAAACACCTGCCGCGACGCCTGCTCGCCGACCAGCGCCGGCAGTGGCGGCGGGTGGCGGAGCTGGAAGGCGAGGTGCGGTTCCGCCGCGCCCGCACCCGCGACGAGGCGGCGGCGCAACTCGAGGCCTATACGGCACTGAAGCAGCACTGGCTGGCGGCGCGCGGCATCTCGAACCAGCAGTTTAGCCCCGGCCCCTATCGCGATTTCGAGCAGGCCAACCGGCTGGCGCTGTTCGACGCCGGGAAGCTCCTGGTGGGGCGCCTCGGCTCCGAGGAGGCAACGCTTTCCGTGGGCTACGGGATCGTGCGCGGCGAGCGGTTCCTGTTCGAGGGTTTCGTCTATGACCAGCGCTTCGCGCGGCTGTCGCCTTCGCGGCTGCTGCTCGAGCACCTGGTGCGCTGGTGTTTCGAGCAGCGGCTGGAGGTGTTCGATTTCCTGCCTGGCGATGTCGCCTACAAGCAGCAATGGGGCGAGGCGCGGGAGGCGGTGTTCGAGCAGATCATGCCGCTCGACGCCTGGGGGCAGGCGTTGGCGATGTGGCACCATGGCGGGCTGCGGCGGCTGGCGCGGCTGGGCTGGCTGCGCGCCGCCTATCGCAGGCTGCCGCGCCGCCTGCGCCACGCGGCGCAGCGGCTGTTGCTGCCGGGCATGGACTACGCCGCGAAAGCCAAGCACGACCACCCGGCTTGACCCGGCGGGGCGCCTCGGCGAGAAGGCAGCAGCCGCGGTCCCGTTCGTCTAGAGGCCCAGGACACCGCCCTTTCACGGCGGTAACAGGGGTTCGAATCCCCTACGGGACGCCACGTGCTTTCAACAAGTTATGAAGCAAATGGGCGGGGGGCGGGCGCTGTCCGGCATATTTACGCCGTCGGCGCGACCGAACGACAGCGAAGGACATCGCGCGATGCTGCCATCGTTGGGGCTGGCGCCATTCTCCTGTGCGCTCGCGACACCCGGTGCCGGCATCCACGCAAGCCAGCAAACCATCGAGCTTGGTCAGATCGTTCAGATCATAAGGTGGGGCGCCACCATCCAGGGCGCGGTGATGACGATCCTCTTCGCCGCGCTGACGGTGATCGTTTTCAACCTCCACACCATCAGGATGCGCCTCGCCGGTTCGAGCGCTGCCAGCTCCACATCCCCCGCGCGAGGCTGCGGCGACTGATCCAGCGCAACTTTTCTCCGCTCCTCACAGCGCCATACCTCCTGCCACGTCCCGATCCCGCACGAGGCCGAGCGCGACAAGCCACAGAGCGTCGCTGAGCCCAGCTTCCGCCGCCTCAAGGCGTTCGGTGGCCGCGATCCGGGCGGCGAACTTACGCGCGCCGTTCGAAACGGTCCCGGAATTGGAACCAGGTGCCGACCGCCGGCATGAACCAGGGCGTGCCGTCGTAGAGCGCGTGACCCGGCGGCGGGCCGCCATCATAGGCGCACACGGGCTCGGCGGTGTGGGCGAGGATCTTCTCGGCGAGCGCGTGGCCGAGATAGGTCATCATCACCACGCCACTCCCGTTGCACCCGGCCACGAAAAAGCGCCCCTCGCCGCCGCCGATATGCGGCAGATGGTCGAACGTCATCGCCACCTGGCCGCCCCAGCTATGGGTGATGCGCCGCCCGGCGAGCTGGGGGAAACGCGCGATCATGCCACGATGGAGCAGCTCCGCCGTGTGCCGTTCGCTGGCCGGGAAGAACGTGGCGCGGCTGCCGAACAGCAGGCGCCTGCCGTCGGGCGAGAGCCGGTAATGGCTGATGACGCGGCAGGTCTCGGAAATCGCGCGGTCGGTGGGCAGCAGCGAGCGCGCGAGGTCTTCCGGCAATTCCTCCGTCGCGATCATATGCGTCGCAACCGGAATGATCCCGCGACGCAGATCGGTCGCGACATCACGCGAATAGGTGCCGCTATAGGCGTTGGTGGCGAAGACGACCCGGTCCGAAACAAGGTTGGTGCGCGACGTTTCGATCACGTAGCGGCCGGCCGAGCGGCGGACCTGGCGAACCGGCGTCTCGCCATGGCAGCGCGCGCCCGCGCGGCGCGCGGCGGCGAGCAGCCCGCCGTAATATTCCGCTGGCTGCAGATGCCCCGCGCGGCCGATCGAGATGCCGCCATGGTAGAAGTCGCTGCCGATCTCACGGCGGCATTCCTCGCGCGAGAGGATGCGCACGTCGGCACTGGCGTAACGGTTGAGGTCCTCCGCCCGGCTTCGCCAGCCCTCGGCGTGCTGCGGCGCCCAGAGCCCGTTGATCCGCCCGGTACGATGATAGCCGCAGCGGATCTGATGGCGGCCCAGCAGTTCCTCGAACAGGCCGAAGCCGGTGGCGGCATCGCGCAGCAGCGCGGCCTTGCGCGCCTCGGGCAGGGGCCTGCGCGTCGGTGACTTGCCGACATTGACGCCACCCGAGACCTGGCCGCCCGAACGCGTGCTGGCGCCGAACCCCAGCGCCGCGGCGTCCAGCACCAGGACATCCTCGCCCGCCTCGGCGAGGCGCAGCGCGCAGGCGATACCCGCATAGCCCGCGCCGACGACGAGCGTGCCCACCTGGCGCGGCAGCTCCGCCGGTGGATCGGCCGGTGGGGCGAAGCCCTCCCACCACCACGGCACGGGCGAGAAATCGTTCGCAAAGATCGAGGCAGCGGCCATGGTTTTGAGCCTCTTACGGCAGGGTTGGAAGGGCGGTCGCGCGGCGCGTCCAGAGCGCGAAGGCCTCGCGGATCACATCGCTCGCCTCGCGCTCGGGCGGCGCATCGCGGACGGCGTCAAACAGCATCGTTTTGACAAAGGAACGACGACTCGGTGGGATGTCGGCAAGCAGCTCGTGCATCGCGCCGTAAGCGGCCGCATTCCAACGCCGCTCGTGCGCGACCCGCGCGCGCCCGGGGGCAAAGCCGGTGCGCTCGGGCCGCGCCGCGCGCAGCCGCGCCGTCGCCTCGGTGTCGATCGCGCCGTCCGCGATCGCCACGCCGTAATCCCGCCGCGCGGCTGCGGCACTGACCAGCCCCGCGCGGACGTCGCGCAGCACCGCCTCGGGCGCGCGGCAGAAAGGGTCGCCGCGCCCGCCGCCGCCTGGCGAGATCACACGCAGGACGTCGCCGGGCGCCAGGCGCAGCGCGTCCGTGTTGCGCAGGTCGCGCTCGCCGGCGGCGCCGGGATTGAGCGTGAAGCTGCCGGCGCTGCCGGGATCGCCGCCGAGTACGCCCCAGGGCTGGAAGACGCTGCGGTCACGGTTGCGCGCGGTGACGAAGGCATCCGGCGCCGTGGCGCAGAACTCCAGCACCTGGGCCATGCCGCCGCGATGGGCGCCGGGGCCGCCCGTGTCCGGCATCAGCCCGTAGCGCAGGATCCGCACCGGCGCCTCGGATTCCGTGATCTCGACGGGACTGTTCTTGAGATAGGCGGAATCCGCGCCGGCGCCGTCCGTGCCGTCGCGATGCGGCATCCCGCCGCCGCCGCCGACGATGGGGGCGACGGCGGTGATGGTACGCCGCCCGGTGCGCGGATGCTCGGCGGCGACGTTGATGATCGAGGTGGCGCCGGCCGGCGCTGCCGGCAACCGCTCGGGCGCCGCGGCGGCGAAGGCGCCGAAGATGAGGCTGCGCAGCCGCCCGCAGGTCAGGCTGCGCATGCCCACCGCCGCGGGGAAGCTCGGGTTCAGCACGCTGCCGGGCGGCGCGATGCAGGTAAAGGGCCGGATCGTTCCGAAGTTCAGCGTGATGCCCGGATGCAGCGCCGAGAGCACGTAATAGACACCCACCAGCATCAACGAGTGGCGCGGATGCCCGCCCGTCGGCACATTGAGCGAGGCCAACGTCTGCGGATCCGAGCCGGTGAAGTCGAGCTCGGCGGCGTCGCCCGCGATGCGCAAATTGAGGCAGAGGCGCAGCGGATTGCCGCCAGCCGCATCCTCGTCGCAATATTCGGTGAAGCGGTATTCGCCGTCCGGCAGGTCCGCGAGCACGGCGCGCGCCTGACCCTCGGCGTAGTCGAGCAGGTCGGCGAGCCCGTCGCGGACGGTGCGCACCCCGAAGCGGCGCACGAGTTCGAGGATGCGCCGCTCGCCGGTGTTCACGGCGGCGACCTGGGCCTTGAGGTCGCCCCAATTCTGTTCCGGAACCCGCACGTTCGCCAGCAGCACGCGCAGTAAGACCTCGTCGAGCACGCCTTCGCTGTAGAGCTTCGCGGGCGGGATGCGGATGCCTTCCTGGTGCACGTCCGTCAGCGTGCGCGAGAGGCTCGCGGGGACCGCGCCGCCGACATCGACGTTGTGGATGTGCCCGCCGGCGAAGGCGATGATCTCGCCGTCGTGGAAAACGGGTTTCCACATCACGATGTCGGGCGAATGGGTGGCGAGGAAGCCGGAATACGGGTCGTTGGTGATGGCGATGTCGCCGGGCCGGTAGCCCCCGGGCACAAGCGCGATCGCCGCCTCGTAATCGAGCGCCGGATACCACGTCGCGCCCAGATCGATCGGTACGGCGCAGGGCTTGCCGTGCGCATCTAGCAGCTGGATGGTGAAATCCTCCGTCTCCTTGACGAAGGTGGAATGGGCGGTCCGGTAGAGCGTGGTCGCCATGCTCTCCGCCGCGGCGCGGACGTGGTTGCGCAGCACCTGCAGGGTGATGGGATCGGTGCGCATCAGGGCCGCTCCAGGTCGATGTTGCCGAGCTCGTCGATCGTCGCCTGCCAGCCGGGCGGCACCAGCACCGTGCAATCCGGCTGCACCACGATGGCGGGGCCCGCGAAATGCGCGCCGGGGTCGAGATCCGCGCGCGCGAGCAGCAGCGCCTGGCGCGTCTGCCCGCCGAGGCGGACCGGCGTCTCGCCCAGTGCCGCCGGTGCATGCGGGCGGCCGGCACGGCGCGGCAGGGTGAGCGCCGGCGCCGGGCGCGTGGCGGAAACGCGCAGGCTCACCACCTGCAACGCGGCGCCGGGCTCGGCGTGGCCGAACTGGCGCTCGTGCTCGGCGTGGAAGGCCGCCGCGAGCGCCGCGAGATCCGTCGCCGCGTCGAACGGCACGCTGATCTCGAAGGACTGACCACGATAGCGCAGGTCGGCGGCACGGCGGATCTCGGTGTCGCCCGGCCCGGCCATCGCCGCGACGCTGTCCGCGGCTTCGGCACTGAGCAGATCGAGCGTCGCCAGCATCGCCGGCCAGGACGCTGGCTCCAGCGGCAGCAGCACCGTGCGCATGGCGTCGCGGCGGATCGCGGCGGTGAGCGCGCCGAGCGCGCAGAGCGTTCCGGGCAAGGCGGGGACCAGAACGCGGCGCATGCCCGCGGTTTGCGCCAGCAGGGCGCCGAGCATCGGGCCGGCGCCGCCGAAGGGAATCAAAGTCAGTTCGCTGGCGTGCGCGCCGGCACGCGCGAGCAGTTGCTCGATCGGGATCAGCATGCCGCTGATCGCGACATCGAGCACGCCCTCGGCGAGCGCCGGCAGACTCAGGCCGAGGCGTTCGGCGATCGGGCGTGCGGCCCGCTCGGCCGCCGCCGCCTGCGGGACGATGGCGCCGAAGCCCAGCTTGCCGTGACCGAGAATACCGCAGAGCAGCGCCGCGTCGGTGACCGTGAAAGCCTCGCCGCCGCGCCCGAAGCAGGCGGGACCGGGTGTCGAGCCCGCGCTGTGCGGCCCGACCTGCAGCACGCCCTGGCCGTCGATCCAGGCGATCGAGCCGCCGCCCTGGCCCGAGGAGGCGACGGCGAGCGTGGTGATGGCCAGCGGATAGAGCCCGATCTCGATCCCGGCCGAGTAGGAGGGCGCGCCGTCGTGGAGCAGCGCGACGTCGGCACTCGTGCCGCCCATATCGAGGGTGAGCGCGGCGCGCACGCCGGCGGCGCGCGCGACGACGCCGGCGCCGACGACGCCCGAGGCGGTGCCGGAGAGCAGCATGCCGACGCAATCGCGCCTGCCCTGCGCGGCGCTCATGGTGCCGCCCGCGGAGGTGGTAAGCAGCAGGGGCGCCGCGATGCCGGCGTGCTCCAGTTCGACTTCGACACGTTCCAGATAGGCAGCGATACGCGGATGGACATAGGCGTTGAGCACCGCCGTGCTGGTGCGCTCGTATTCGCGGATCGCCGGCCAGACCGCGCTGGCGCAGAACACGGCAAGCGCCGGCTCGAGCGAAGCGATCATCGCCGCGACCTCGCGTTCGTGCGCCGGGTTGCGCCAGGCGTGCAGGAAGGAAACGACGACGCCGACGCAGCCGGCCGCGCGCGCCGCGGCGACGGCCTCGGCGACATTGGCGAGTTGCGGCGCCAGGAGCGTTTCGCCCTCCGCGGACATGCGCTCGCGCACGCCGAAGACGTGCTCGCGCGGCACCAGCGGCGGCGGTCGCTCGCAGAACAGGCTGTAGGGATTGGGCATCCGCAGGCGCGCGAGCTCCAGGATGTCGGTGAAGCCGGCGGTGGTGAACAGCGCGATGGTCGCGCCGCGGCGCTGGATGACGGTGTTGACACCGACCGTGGTGCCATGAACGAAGCGGGTGACGGCGGCGCCATCCAGCCCCTCGCCGGCGAGCCGGCGCAGCCCCTCGCCCACGTCCTTGCCGGGGTCGTCCGGCGTGGTCAGCACCTTGAGCGCAAGCAGCCGGCCGCTGGCGGAGTCCCGCGCCACGAAATCCGCGAAGGTGCCGCCGATATCCGCTCCGATCATCCAGGTCATGCGAAACCCTTGCGTCTTGGCAACGTCATTCCCGCCCCGGGGCGGCCGGCGCGTCGGGCGCCAGGTCGGCCGCCACCGTCTCCTCGCGGCGCAGTTCCGCCTCGCCGCGATGGCAGAGGATCATTCCGCCCTTGGCGAGATGGCGCAGCGGCGGGGTGGCGCGGTCGCACACGCCCTCGATGCGCAGCGCGCAGCGGCGGAAGAAGGCGCAGGGGCGCGTGCCGTCCTCGAACGAGGGTTCGCCCGCGGCCTCGCGCAGATGCATGGTCCCGACCTCGTCGAGCCAGCCCTGGCGCAGTTGCGGCACCGAGGAGAGCAGGAGGTCGGTGTAGGGGTGACGCGGCAGCTCGCCGAGCGCCGCTCGCGAGCCGAGCTCAACGCGCTGACCGGCATAGAGGATCATGATGTCGTCGCAGATCGCGCGCACCGTCGAGAGATCGTGGCTGATGAACATCATCGCCAGGCCCAGCTCGCGGCGCAGCTCGGCCAGCAGCTCCAGCACCGCCGCGCCCACCACCGTGTCCAGCGCCGAGGTCACCTCGTCGCACAGCAGCAGCCGCGGTCGCGCGGCCAGCGCGCGCGCGAGGTTGACCCGCTGCTTCTGCCCGCCGGACAGCTCCTCGGGGAAGCGGTCGGCGAAGTCGGCTGGCAGGCGCACCATGTCGAGTAGCTCGCCGACGCGCCGGCGCGCCTCGCCGCCGCGCATGCCGTGATAGAAACGCAACGGCCGCGCCAGGATCGGGCCGATGCGCCGCGCCGGGTTGAGCGCCGTGTCCGCGGACTGGAACACGATCTGCACGTCGCGCAACTGCTCGCGTGTCCGCGCCTCGACGCGCGCCGGCAGCGCCTGACCGTCGAGCAGCACGCGTCCGCTGGCCTGCGGCAGGAGCCCGGCGACCACGCGCGCCAGGGTGCTCTTGCCGCAGCCGGATTCGCCGATGACGCCCAGCACCCGCCCGGGCGCGATCGCGAAACTCAGGCTGTGCAGCACGGGAATCAGTGCTCGCCCCGGACCGCCATAGCCGGCGGTGAGGTCCGCGACCTCGAGCAGCGGCGGCGCCGGCGCCGCGGCAGCCGGCGGCATGCCGCGTGGCGCGACCGCGGCCAGCAGGCTGCGCGTATAGGGGTGCTGCGGATGCTCGAGGATGACGCCGGTGGCCCCGGTCTCGCGCGCCTGGCCGTCGTGCATCACCACGATGCGGTCGGCGACCTGCGCCACCACCGCGAGATCGTGCGAGATATAGAGCGCCGTGGTCCGCAGCTCGCGCACGACGCGCTTGAAGGCACGCAGCACCTCGACCTGAGTGGTGACGTCGAGCGCGGTGCTGGGCTCGTCGAGCACCACCAGCTCGGGTTCCGTGATCAGCGCCATCGCCGCCATCAGGCGCTGCAACTGGCCGCCGGAAACCTGGTGCGGGTAGCGTTCGCCGATGCTCCCGGGATCGGGCAGGGCGAGCGCGCGGAACAGGTCGCGCGCCTTCGCCTCCGCCGCGCGGCGCGACATCAGCGCGTGGATCACCGCCGGCTCGACGACCTGGCTCAACAGCCGCTGCGCCGGGTTGAACGCGGCGGCGGCGCTCTGCGCGACGTAGCTCACCTTGGCGCCGCGGAACGCCGCGAGCTGGGAGCGCGAGAGCGCCAGCACCTGCGTCGCCCCCACACGCACCCGCCCCGCGGCGATGCGGCAGCCGGGCCGGGCATAGCCGAGCAACGACAGCCCGGCGGTCGTCTTGCCCGAGCCGGACTCGCCGATCAGCGCCAGCACCTCGCCGCGGGCGATGCCGAAGCTGAGGTCGCGGACGATGGCGCTCGGCACGCCGTCGGCCCCGGGCGCGGTGACACGGAGGTCCGTCACCTCGACATGCCAGCCCGCCTCGCCCGCGCCCGTGTCAGTCGCCACGGCGACCGATCCGCCGGCCTGGCAGGTTGTCGATCAGCAGGTTGACCGAGACCGTCAGGATCGCGATCGCCACGGCCGGAACGATCACCGCGGGCGCCCCCGCGGAAAGCCCCTCGATGTTCTCGCGCACCATGCCGCCCCAGTCGGAATCGGGCGGCTGGATGCCGAGGCCGAGAAAGCTGAGGCTGCTCAGCAGCAGCACGATGAAGACGAAGCGCAGGCCGAAATCCGTCAGTACCGGCATCACCATGTTGGGCAGGATCTCGCCCAGCATGATCGCGAGCCCGCCCTCGCCGCGCGCGCGCGCTGCCTTGACGAAATCGGTGGCGCTGAGATCGACCGCGACCGCGCGGGCGATGCGGTAGCTGCCGGGCGTGTAGATCACCGCCGCGGTGAGCACCAGCACCGTGATCGAGGAGCCAAGCGCCGCCACCACGACGAGGCTGAAGATCAGTGTCGGCAGCGAAATGAGTGTGTCCATCGCCCGGCTCAGTGCGGCATCGATGGCGCCGCCGCGCACCGCCGCCAGCATGCCGAGCAGCGTGCCGGCGCCGGAAGCGAGCAGGGCCGCCGGCAACGCGACGCCGATGGTGAACCGCGCGCCGAACAGCACCCGGCTCAGCATGTCGCGGCCCAGATAGTCGGTGCCGAACGGAAACGCCGCACTCATCGGCGCGAAGATGTTGCGCGAGACGATCGTGCCCTCGGCGTGCGGCGCGAGCGCCGGGCCGAACACCGCGAGGGCGAAGCAGGCGGCCACCACCGCGCCGGTGGCCAGCGCCATCGGCGAGGGCCGGGCGCGCCGGCGCCTGCGGGGGGGCGCGTCGCTCATGCCGGGCGGCTGCCGTTCAACGCTACCGCTCACCGGTGCCGCAGCCGCGGGTTGGCGAGCAGGGCGACGAGGTCCGCGACCAGCACCAGCAGCAGGTAGGCGGTGCAGAAAATCATCGCGCAGGCCTGCACCAGCGGCATGTCGCGGGTGCTGACGGCATCGACCATGAGCTTCGCGAGACCCGGGTAGCTGAACACGGTCTCGACGATGACGACGCCGCCGAGCAGGAAGGAGAGGCTGAGCGCGACCGCGTTGGCGACCGGTCCCAGCGCGTTGGGCAGGGCGTGGCGCAGCACCAGCCGCACCGGCCGCACCCCTTTCAGCACCGCCATCTCGACATAGGAGGAGGCGAGCGTGTTCACCAGCGCCGCGCGCGTCATCCGCGCCATCTGCGCGAAGATCGCGAGCGAGAGGGTCGCGACCGGCAGCGCGTAGGCGCGCAGCAGCTCGGCGAAGCTCGCCCCGCGCATCACCAGCGACAGCGCCGGCAGCCAGCGCAACCGCACCGCGAAGATCAGCACCGCGAGGGTCGCGAAGAGAAACTCCGGAACAGAAACGGTCGCGACGGTCAGGATGTTGACGACGCGATCATAGGCCGTGCCGCGCCAGATCGCCGCCGTGATGCCGACCAGCAGCGCCAGCGGCACCGTCACTACCGTGGTGAACAGGGCGAGCCTGAGCGAGTTGACCAGCCGCCGCCCGACCAGCGTCGCGACGCTCATGCCGTTGACCAGCGAGTGCCCGGCATTGCCATGCAGCAGGCCCCAGAGCCAGTGCAGGTAGCGCAGCCAGGCCGGCTCGCCGAGGTGCAGCGCCGCGCGCAGCCCGGCCAGCGCCTGCGGCGTCGCGCCCTGGCCGAGGATCATCTGCGCCACGTCGCCCGGCAGCATCTCGGTGCCGGCAAACACCAGCACCGAGACCGCGAGCAGCAGCAGCAGGCTGACCGCGACGCGCCGGACGATCAGCGCGGCAAGCGGCGGCGGCGCGCCGATCCGATGCCGCCGCGCGCCGCCCGCCGTGGTCGCCTCAGCCATCCACCCAGACATTCTGGGCGAAGTTGAAGCCCATCAAGTCGCCCGTCGGGATCGCGTGGAAGCCCTTCACCCGCGTCGAGTAGGCATCGAGGTCGCTGATGAAGACCGGGATGCCGATGCCGGCGTCGTCGCGGATCAGCTTCTGCATCTCCCCATACATCTGCTTGCGCTTCGCGAGGTCGGTCTCGGCGCGCGAGGCGATGAGCAGCTTGTCGAAGGTCGGGTTCTTGAAGTGGCTCTCGTTCCACGGCGCGGTGGACTGGAAGAACAGCGTCAGCAGGATGTTGGCGGTCGGGCGCGGGTTGATGTTGCCATAGGTGAAGGGCGCCTTGAGCCAATAGTTGGACCAGTAGCCGTTCGCCGGCACGCGATCGATCTGGATGTCGAAGCCGATCTTGCGCGCGGTGTCCTGCAGGATCACTGCCATGTCCGGCGAGCCGGTGGCCGCGACCGAGCTCACCAGCCGCACCTTGCTGCCGAGCATGCCCGCCTTCTTGAGGTGGAACTTGGCTTTTTCCAGATCGAGCGGGCGCTGCGGCAGGCTCGCGTCGTAATAAGGGTTGGTGGGGGCGATCGGCTGGTCGTTGCCGACCGTGGCATAGCCGAGGAAGACGCTGTCGCGGATCCGCTCGCGGTCCTGGAGGTATTTCATCGCCAGGACGAAGTCCGGGTTGCCGATCGTCGGCGCGTCGACGTGCATGATCAGGTCGGTATAGTTGCCGGCCGCGGTGTTGAGCACCGCGAAGCCCTTGGCCGCCTTGATCTGGCGCGTGGCGAGCGGGGTGATGCCGCTGGCGATGTCGATGTCGCCTGAAAGCAGCGCGTTGACGCGCGCGGCGTTGTCGGTGATGCCGAAGAAGGTCACCTCGTCCAGGTACGGCTTGCCGTGGTGGAAGTAGTGCGGGTTGCGCACCGCGATGGAGCGGACGCCGGGGTTGAACTCCTTGACCATGAACGGCCCGGTGCCGATGCCCTTGGAGAAGTCCTTCGTGCCGTCCTTGACGATCACCATCTGGTAGATCGCAAGCAGGCTCGGCAGTTCGGAGTTCGGGCCGCTCAGGGTGATGTGCACCTCGTGCGGCCCGGCGGCCTTGATCTCCTGCAGCTGCATCGCGATCGGCCGCACCACGGAACTGGTGGCGGCGTCCTTATGGCGGGAGAGCGAGAACACGACGTCGGCCGAGGTGAAGGGCGAGCCGTCGTGGAAGGCGATGCCCTTGCGCAGCTTGATCACCCAGTTCGTCGCGTCCTTGGTCTCGACGCTCTGCGCCAGGTCCGGCAGCGCGTTGAGGTGGCGATCGAAGACGGTGAGCCCGTTGTAGAACATGAACAGGCGCGAATAGTCGGTCGAGTTGGAGGCGTGCGCCGGATCGAGCGTGTCCTTGGTGGAGGAGGCGTAGCCGGCGACGGTGAGCTTGCCGCCGCGCTTGGGCGCGGGCGCGGCATCCGCCGGCAGCACGAGACCGCCGGCGCCGACCAGGCCGCCGGCCATGGCCATGCCCAGCAGCGAGCGGCGGGAGGTGCCCGGCAGGTCCATCCTTGGCGCGGTGCCGCCGGGAAGATTCGGCAGAATGTCGTCAGACATGGTGAGCCCCGTTTGCTGTTTGGCGGCCAGCCGGCCGCGGTTGTCACGGTAGGAAGCGGGTCTGCGCAGTTTTCGCCGTAATCCCGCCCACCCCGGCATGATCTGCTCTTTCGCGCCGGGATTTGGCAGTGGCGCGCGGCCTCAGCCGCCCGCCATGCGAAGCTTGCCGGCGTCGGCGATGTCGGCAAGGGCCGCCAGCGTGGCGACATGGTAGTGCGGCTCGGTGCGCTGGGCAGCGGCGATGGTGCCGCCATGGCCGAGCCCCATGCGCCGCTCGATCCAGGCCACGGTGTAGCCGAGCCGGCGGGCGACGCCAATGTCGTGGTACTGGCTCTGCGCCACGTGCAGGATGTCGTGCATGCCGTGGCCGTCGCGGCTGAGGCGGCCGCGGGCAAAGGCGAAATAGGCGGGATCGGGCTTCTCGCACAACGCCTCGTCGACGCTCACCGTGTCGTCGAAGGGCGAGCCCAGGGTCTCGATCATCGGATCGAGTGCCCAGCGCCGGGCGTTGGTCATCGCCACCAGCTTGTAGCGGCGCTTGAGCCGGCGCAGCGCCTCCGGCGCATCGGGGAAGGCGGGCCAGGTCCGGCTCGCGTCGCGGAAGGCGCGCGCGATCGCGGCGTCCGCGGGCGCGCCGAGCTGCGGCGCGATGACGCCGTAGACGCGCTCCAGGTCGTCGGGGAAGAGCCAGGCCTCCTTGCTGCCGCGCGCCGCCCGGTAGGCGTCGAGGATCGCGCCGTCGGTGGCCCGCACGCCGGCCCTGCCCCAGGCCTCGCGCAGGAAGCCGAGGATGCCGGCTTCGAAATCGATCAGGGTGCCGACCACGTCGAAGGTCAGAACCCGCGGCTCGGCGCCCGTGCTTTCGCCGGTCGCTGTCTCGCTGCTCGCCATCGCGCCTCTCCCTTGCCGGTCTTGCGATGCGAAGGATCGGGGTCGCGGGCGGACGCGGCAAGGCGGCGTTGGCACGCCCCGGCGCAAACCATGCCGTTCCGGAGGGCAAAATCGGCAGGATCGCCCGGGCCGGGACTGCTTGCGGGCGCACGTCGCGCGAGCCGCGCGCCTAGCATCGCCTCCCGACATCGGAGAGGATCGCCGGCATGACCGAACTCAGGCCCAAATACATCACCTTCGACTGCTACGGCACGCTCACCTGGTTTCGCATCGGCGACATGACGCGCGAGATGCTCGCGCGGCGCGTGCCGGCGGGCGGCATGGACGCGTTCATCCGCGACTTCGCCGCCTACCGCGTGGACGAGGTGCTGGGCGCCTGGCAGCCCTATGTCGATGTGATCAAGAACGCGCTGGAGCGCACCTGCAAGCGCCACGGAATTCCCTTCATCGAGGCCGAGGGGCAGCGTCTTTACGATGCCGTACCGACCTGGGGCCCTCATCCGGACGTGCCGGAGCCGCTGCGCCGCCTCGCCCAGCGCTATCCGCTGGTCATTCTCTCGAATGCCTCCGACGACCAGATCCAGCACAACGTCCGGCTGCTTGGCGCCCCGTTCCACGCCGTCTTCACCGCCGAGCAGGCGCGATCATACAAGCCGCGGATGCGCGGGTTCGAGTACATGATGGACCGGCTCGGCGCGCGCCCGGAGGAGCTGCTGCACGTCTCGTCGAGCCTGCGCTACGACCTGATGACGGCCAAGGATCTCGGCATCCGCGACAAGGTCTTCGTCAACCGCAACTATGAGCCCGGCAACCCGGCCTACGAATACCACGAGGTCACCGGCATCGACGGCCTCGCTCGGCTGCTGGGGGTCTGATGGCGGCCCGGCGGAGGATCGCGCGATGAAGCTCACCCCCTACTGGCTCGACACCGCCGAGCCCTTTGCCGGCGGCGCCGAGGGCCGGCTCGAGGGCGAGGCCGACGCGGTGGTGGTGGGCGGCGGCTTCGCCGGCCTCTCCGCGGCCCTCGCGCTGGGCCAGGCGGGCGCGCGCGTCGTCGTGCTCGAGGCCGGGCGCGTCGTCGGCGAGGCCTCCGGGCGCAATGGCGGGCACGTCAACAACGGCACCTCGATCGCCTTCGCGGGGCTGGCGACACGGCTCGGGACGGAGCGCGCGCGCTCGATCTACCACGCCTACGATGCGGCGGTGGACACGGTGGAGCGGATCGTGCGGAACGAGCAGATCGCCTGCGATTTCCGCCGTTGCGGCAAGATCAAGCTGGCCGCCAAGCCGGCGCATTTCGAGGCGATGGCGCACGAGTACGAGGCGCTGCAACGCGATGCCGACGCCGAGACCGATCTGGTCCCGGCCGCGCGCATCCGCGAGGAAATCGGTTCGGACCTGTTCCATGGCGGGCTCATCTATCGCAAAAGCGCGCAGATGCATGTCGGGCGCTTTGGCGCGGGGCTCGCGGACGCGGCGGTGCGGCGGGGGGCGCGGATCTACGAGAACGCGGCCGTCACCGCGATCGATCGCGCCGCCGGCGGCACCTGGCGGCTCACCACGCCGCGCGGCAGCATCGCCGCCCGCCAGGTGCTGCTCGCCACCGGTGCAAGCCGGCAGGGGCCGTTCTTCTATTTCCGCCGCCGCGTGATCCCGATCGGCAGCTTCATCATCGCCACCGAGCCGCTGACGCCGGCGCAGCTCGACTCCATCATGCCGACGCGGCGCAACGCGACGACGACGAAGCATATCGGCAATTATTTCCGGATCGCACCGGATAACCGCCTGATCTTCGGCGGCCGGGCGCGGTTCGCGCTCTCCGACGCACGCTCAGACGCCAAAAGCGGGGCGATCCTCGAGGCGACGCTGCACGCCACCTTCCCGCAGCTCGGCAAGCCGCGCATCGATTATTGCTGGGGCGGCACAATCGATCTCACGGCGGACCGCCTGCCGCGCGCGGGCGAGCATGACGGGCTCTACTTCGCCATGGGGTTCAGCGGCCACGGCGTGCAGATGTCGGTGCACATGGGCGAGTGCATGGCCGCCGTGATGGGCGGCAACGCGGCGGCCAACCCGTTGCGCGGGCTCGCCTGGCCGGCGGTGCCGGGACATTTCGGCCCGCCCTGGTTCATGCCCTTCGTCGGCGCCTATTACCGGCTGCAGGACTACCTGCACTGACCGGGCTCTGACCGGGCACTGACCGGCCGGCGGCTCAGGCGCCGAGCGCCTCGCCAAGGATGACGATCGCCTCCTCGAGTTCGGCATCCGTGGTCACGAGCGGCGCCAGGAAGCGCACCACGTTGCGATGGACGCCGCACTTGATGATCAGCAGTCCGCGCGCGCGGGCGGCGTCGATCACGCGCTGGGCACGCTCGGCGTCGGGCGCGCCGGCGGCGTCCACCATCTCGATCGCCTGCATGAAGCCGAGCCCGCGCACCTCGCCGATCGCGGCATGTTCGCGTTGCAGCGCCAGCAGCGCCGCGTTGAGCCGCGTGCCGAGGATGCGGCCGCGGGCGAGCAGCTGGTCCTGCTCGAACGCGTCCAGCACCGCGAGCGCGGCCGCACAGGCCAGCGCGTTGCCGCCATAGGTGCCGCCGAGCCCGCCCGGTGCCGGCGCGTCCATGATCTCGGCGCGGCCGACGACGCCGGAAAGTGGCAGCCCGCCGGCGAGACTTTTCGCCACCGTCACCAGATCGGGGGCGATGCCGGCGTGCTCGAAGGCGAACATCCGCCCGGTGCGGCCGAAGCCGCTCTGGATCTCGTCGAGGATGAGGACGATACCGTGCCGGTCCGCCAGTGCGCGCAGCGCGCGCAGGAACTCCGCGGGCGCGGGCAGGAAGCCGCCATCGCCCTGCACCGGCTCGACCAGGATCGCGGCGACGCGATCGGCCGTCACCTCGGTCGCGAACAGCTCCTCCAGCGCCGCCAGCGACATCGCCGCCGTGGTGCCGCGATACGGGTTGGGGAACGGCACGTGGAACACCTCCGGCGCGAAGGGGCCGAAATTCTGCCGGTACGGCGCGCTCATGCCGGTGAGCGTTGTGGCGAGCAAGGTGCGGCCGTGAAAGCCGCCGCGGAAGGCGACGATCGCCGCGCGGCCGGTATGGGCGCGCGCAATCTTCACCGCGTTCTCCACCGCCTCGGCGCCCGAGGTGAGGAACAGCGCCTTGTAGTCCGCGCCCTGGCCGACCAGCGCGGAGAGCCGCGCCGCCAGCTCGACATAGGGCGGATAGGCCGCGACCTGGAATGCGGCGTGGGTGATGGCGCCCAACTGCGCCTGCACCGCCGCGACCACGCGCGGATGGTTGTGCCCGACATTGAGCACGCCGATGCCGCCGACGAAATCGAGGTAGCGCCGCCCCTCCACGTCCCAAACCTGCGCGCCCTCGCCGCGCTGCAGCACCACCGGATGCGCGGTCAGCACGCCGCGTGGGACGGACCGCGCACGCAGCGCCAGGTAGCCTTGGGTATCGATGATCGCCTCCGACATCGCCTTCCTCCCGCATCGCGGCACCGCCGCGCAGGCGGGAAATCTAGGCGCCGGGGCGCCGCGCTTTCGGCTGCTTCGCGGCCGGGCCAGCCCGCAGGCTGCCGTTGCGCGCCGCCGGGACGGCAGGAAACGCTGTCAATCGTGCTCGCCGAATAAGCGCTCGATCGGGTAGTGCTGCTTCGAGAAGATCGTCTTGATCACAACGTAGCTGAAATATTTCTCGATCCCGATTCCGGCCTCGAGCAGGCGCTCGATGATCTCCTGGTAGTGCGCGACGCTGCGCGCGACGAATTTCAACAGGTAGTCGTAGCCGCCGCTGACCAGGTGGCACTCGACGATCTCGTCGATCTTGCGGATGTGGTTCTCGAAGCGCGCAAAGTCGCCGGAGCGGTGGTCGGACAGCGTCACCTCGGTGAAGATGAGCTGCATGCTGCCCAGCTTCTGCATCTGGATATGCGCGCCGTAGCCGGTGATGTAGCCGGCCTTCTCCAGACGCTTGACCCGCACCAGGCAGGGGCTGGGCGAGAGCCCGACGGCATCGGCCAGCTCGACATTGGTCACGCGCCCGAATTTCTGCAGGTGCGAGAGGATGCGCAGGTCGATCCGGTCGAGCTTCGGCGCGCCGCCGACCATCAGGTGTCCAGACTCATGTCGAACCCCTCATGTGGACCCCCCCACCCGGGCCGGTGCGCCTGGTCCGGCGCGCCGAGTTTAGGATCGCACCCGGTAACCCTCAATATCCCTGGCGCCGGTCGACCAGCCCGATCGGCGCTTCGCCGGCGCGGTGGCGGCGGATGTTGGCGATCACCGCGGCGGCGCCGCCCTCGGCCTCGGAGGCGCTGGCGATGTGCGGCGTCAGCCAAACCCGCTCGTGCCGCCACAAGGCGTGGCCCGCGGGCAGCGGCTCCGGCTCGGTCACGTCCAGCACCGCGCCGGAGAGATGGCCCGCATCCAGCGCGGCGAGCAGGTCGTCGGGCACGAGATGGGCGCCGCGCGCCGCGTTCACCACCGCCGCGCCCGCGGGCAGCGCCGCGAACAGCCGGGCATCCAGCAGGTTTTCAGTCCGCGGCGTCAGCGGCAGGAGGCAGACGAGGATGTCGCAG
>JAJXSZ010000231.1 GCA_021784255.1 Pseudomonadota bacterium
GCCGGCCGGGTGCGCGCCGCACCGGCGATCCGCGCGCTCGCCGCCGGACGTGGAATCGATCTCGCAACGATCATCGGCACCGGCCCCGACGGCGCGATCACGCGCGCGGACGTCGAGCGCGCCGCGCCGGGCCCGCCATCCCCGTCCGAGGCGGGCGGCGAGGCGCTGCGCGGGGTGCGGCGCGCGATGGCGCTGCGCATGGCCGAGGCCGGCCGCAGCGTCGTTGCGGCCACCGTGACCGAGGAAGCCAATGTCGATGCCTGGCCGGCCGACGTCGCGGTGACGGCGCGCCTGCTCGCCGCGCTGGTCGCGGCCTGCCGCGCGGAGCCGGCGCTGAACGCCAGTTTCGACGGCGCAACGCTCGCCCGCCGCATGCAGGAGGCGGTGCATGTCGGCATCGCCGTCGATACCGAGGACGGGCTCATCGTGCCGGTGCTGCGCGACGCCCAGGCGCACGACACGGCCGGCCTCGCCGCGGCGATCCGCGAGCTCGTCGTCGCGGCCCGCGCCAGGCGCGTCGCGCCGCAGGCGTTACGGGGGGCCACGATCTCGCTGTCGAATTTCGGCATGCTGGGCGGCATCTTTGCCGCGCTCGTCGTCGTGCCGCCGCAGGTCGCCATCCTCGGCGCGGGACGAATTCGCCCGGTGGTGGTGGCCGGCGCGCAGGGCGGCTTCGTCACGCAACGGATGCTGCCGCTGTCGCTCAGCTTCGACCACCGCGCCGTCTCGGGCGGCGAGGCGGCGCGCTTCCTCGCCGCGATCAGGACGGCGCTGGAGCGCGCTTCGTGACGACTATGGAATGACACCCATCGCGGGAGGGAACGGCCGTGCAGGACATCCTCGATGCTGGCGATGCGCTGGGCCCGGAAAAGATCGTCTGCCTCAACGCCCGGACGGCCGGGCTGCGGGCGATCGTTACGGTCGATAACACCGCCTGCGGGCCGGCGCTCGGCGGCGTGCGCATGGCGAGCGATGTCACCCTCGGCGAGTGCCTGCGCCTGGCCCGGGCGATGACGCTGAAGAACGCGGCCGCGGGCCTGGCCCATGGCGGCGGCAAGGCGGTGATCGCCGCCGACCCGCGCATGCCGCTCGCCGACAAGGAGCGGCTGATCCGCGCCTTCGCCTGCGCGATGCGCGACATCACCGATTATATTCCGGGCCCGGACATGGGGACCGACGAGCGCTGCATGGCCTGGGTGCGCGACGAGATCGGGCGCGCCGCCGGGCTGCCCCCGGTGCTCGGCGGCATCCCCCTCGACGCGATCGGCACCACCGGCTTCGGCCTGGTCACCGCGATCGAGGCGGCGCTGCCCTATTGCGGCCTGTCGCTCGCCGGCGCGCGCGTCGCGATCCAGGGGTTCGGCGCGGTCGGCCGCCACGCCGCGCGCTTCCTCGCCGCCGCGGGCGCGGTGCTGGTCGCCGCCTCCGATACCACTGCCACGCTGCTCGACCGAGGCGGCATCGACGTCGCCGCCCTGACGCGCCACAAGCTCGCCGGCGGGACGCTGCGCGACTACCCGAGCGGCGAGAAGCGCGACCCCGACGCGGTGATCGACGTGCCCTGCGATATCTGGATCCCCGCGGCGCGCCCGGACGTGCTGCGGGCCGAGAATGTCGGGCGCCTGCAGGCGAAGCTCGTCGCCGAGGGGGCGAACATTCCCGCGACCGCCGAGGCCGAGGCGGCGCTGCACGCGCGCGGCGTGCTCGTGCTGCCGGATTTCATCGCCAATGCCGGTGGCGTGATTTCGGCCGCGGTCGAGTATCGCGGCGGCACCGAGGCCGCTGCCTTCGCGGCCATCGGTGAAAAAATCAAGGCCAATACTCAGGCTGTTCTGGAGCAGGCGCGCGAGCACGCGCAGCAGCCCCGGGCCGCGGCCATGGCGATGGCGCAGCGCCGCGTCGAGGAGGCGGGTGGCTACCGGCGCTGGGGCCGCCGATGAGGCCGGGCCAGGCCGTCTCCGACGCCGGCGCCGCAGCCCTGCCCGAGCGCGCCGCAAGCCTCGCGCGGATCGACGATTATCTGACCCGGCACGCGCCGCCGACGCCCTGCGTCGTCGTCGATCTCGCAACGATACGCCAGCGTTACATGGCGCTGCGTGCCGCCTTGCCGCAAGCGGACATCTACTATGCCGTGAAGGCCAACCCGGCACCCGCGGTACTGCGGACGCTGGCCGGGCTCGGGACCGGCGTGGACGTCGCCAGCAGCGGCGAGATCGACCGCTGCCTCGCCCTCGGCATCGCCGCGCGGCGTTGCTGCTTCGGCAACACGATCAAGCACGAGCGCGACATCCGCCGCGCGCATGCCGCGGGGATCGGGCTGTTCGCGTTCGATTGCGCCGCCGAGGTGGAGAAGCTGGCGCGCGCGGCCCCGGGCGCGCGCGTCCTCTGCCGCCTCGCGGTGCGCGGCAACGGCGCGGAGTGGCCGCTCACGCGCAAATTCGGCTGCAGCGCGGCGACGGCGCCGCACCTGCTCGCGCACGCGGCCTCGCTCGGGCTGCGCCCGGCGGGGGTTTCGTTCCATGTCGGCTCGCAGCAGACCGATCCCTCCCAGTGGGCGGGCGCGATCGGCGCCGCCGCCGGCGTCTTTGCCGCCTGCGCGCGCGCCGGTGTCGGGCTCGATCTCCTCGATCTCGGCGGTGGCCTTCCGGCGCAGTACCGCACGCCGGTGCCGCCGCTTGGCGCCTACGCCGAGACGATCCTGGCCTCGGTGCGGCAGCATTTCGCGGGCTCGGCGCCGGCACTCATGATCGAGCCCGGGCGCTACCTCGCGGGCGATGCCGGCCTGCTGCGCGCGCAGGTGCTGCTGATCGCGCGCCATGGCGGGCACGAGGGGCGGCGATGGGTCTACCTCGACGCGGGGCGCTATAACGGGCTGGCCGAGACGCAGGGCGAGCGGATCCATTATCCGCTACGGACCCGTTACGATGGTGCGGCGAGCGAGCCGGTGGTGCTGGCCGGCCCGACCTGCGACAGCACCGACATCATCTACGACCGCGCGGGCTGCGCGCTGCCGCTCGAGCTGGCGATCGGCGACAGCGTCGATTTCCTCAGCGCCGGCGCCTACACCGCCAGCTATGCCTCGGTCGAGTTCAACGGCTTCGCCCCGATCGCCACGCATTGTTTCGAGGCCGGCGAGTGAGGCGCGCGGGGGAACCATGCGCATCCTGATTCTTGGAGCCGCGGGGCGGGATTTTCACAACTTCAACGTGGTCTATCGGGACGACCCGGCGAGCACCGTCGTCGCCTTCACCGCCACGCAGATCCCGGGGATTGCCGACCGGACCTATCCCGCGAGCCTGGCCGGGCCACGCTATCCGCACGGCATCCCGATCGTCGCCGAGCAGCGGCTCGAGGAGATCTGCCGCGCCGGGCGCGTCGAGCAGGTGGTGTTCGCCTACAGCGACGTGCCGCACGCCACGGTGATGCACCTCGCCTCGCGGGCGCTGGCGACGGGCGCGGATTTCGCGCTGCTGGGGCCGCGGCGGACGATGCTCGCCGCGGCGCGGCCGGTGATCGCGGTCTGCGGGCTCAGGACCGGCTGCGGCAAGTCGCCGATCGCGCGCTGGCTCGCGGGATATCTTCGCCGGCGGGGACTGCGCGTCGGCGTGCTGCGCCACCCGATGCCGTATGGCGACCTGGCGCGCGAGCGCGTGCAGCGATTCGCCAGCCGCGCCGACCTCGAGGCCGGGCACTGCACGATCGAGGAGCGGGAGGAATACGAGCCGCACATCGCCGCCGGCGGCGTCGTCTTCGCCGGCGTCGATTATGCGGCGATCCTGCAGGCCGCCGAGGCGGAGGCGGAGATCATCGTCTGGGACGGCGGCAACAACGATTTTCCCTTCATCCGCCCGGACCTGCTCATCGCCGTCGCCGATTCGCTGCGGCCGGAGCAGGTCGCGACGCACCACCCCGGCGAGACGGTGGCGCGCATGGCCGACGTCCTGGTGGCCAACAAGGCCGACGCCGCGGCACCCGCGGCGGTGGCGGCGCTGATCGCGCGGCTGCGCGAGGCGAACCCGGCGGCGACGATCCTGCGCGGGTTTTCGCCGGTCCGGCTCGACGACGCA
>JAJXSZ010000026.1 GCA_021784255.1 Pseudomonadota bacterium
GGTGGTCGATGAAAACATGGCCAATGCCGCGCGCGTGCACGCAGTGGAGAACGGCAAGAATATCTCCGACAATGTCATGATTTCCTTCGGCGGAGCCGCCCCGCTTCACGCGGCGCGGCTGTGCGAAAAGCTGGGCGTCGAGCAATGCCTGGTGCCGCGAGGCGCGGGTGTAGGCTCGGCGATCGGCTTCCTCAAGGCGCCGTTCGGTTACGAGGCGCTTGCGTCCCGGTTTACCAGGCTCTCGCGGTTTGACAGCGAGGCGGTGAACGCGATGCTCGCTGACCTCAAGGCGTCCGCCGAAAGGTTTGTGCGCACGGGGACGACCGGGCGTATCGTGCGCGAGGTTACGGCCTTCATGCGCTACGCCGGGCAGGGCTGGGAAATCCCGGTGTTACTCCCAGACGCGCCGTTTGGCGACGATGCGCCAGCCATGCTTGCTGATCTGTTCCGCGACAACTACCAGCGTTTCTTTGGCCGCAGTATCGATGCGCTTGATGGGCTGGAGATCGAAATCGTCACCTGGTCGGTGAAGGCAACAGACGAGCGCCCGAGCGTGGAGCGATGTGAACTGATCACGGACGGGAGGACCATCGAGCCCGCCGTGTTTCGCCAAGCATTCGATCCGGTCGCCGGGTCGATGCAGCGGCATGCGATCATGGCGCGTGACGCGCTTGCGGTCGGTGACCGGATCATGGGGCCGGCCGTTATCGTCGAGGACGAAACATCCACTGTCGTGAGTTCGTCTTTCGACGCCGTCGTGCAGCGCGACGGTTCGATTCTTCTAATTCGCAAGGAGAAGACCGCGTGAGCGACATGGGCGACATCCGCATGCAGGTCATGTGGAACCGGCTGATTTCGGTGGTCGAGGAACAGGCCCTCACGTTGCTGCGGACTGCCTTTTCCACGTCGGTGCGCGAATCGGGCGACTTGTCCGCGGGCGTTTTCGATCCGCGGGGCCTGATGCTGGCGCAGGCCGTCACCGGCACCCCTGGCCACGTCAACACGATGGCCGAAGCGGTGCTCAATTTCATCACGGAGATACCGCGCGAGGAAATGTATGAGGGAGATACCTACGTCACCAACGACCCCTGGAAGGGAACCGGCCATCTGCATGACATCACGATGGTTTCGCCTTCCTTCCGCGATGGCAAGCTGGTCGCGTTTTTCGCGTGTACGGCGCACGTGGTGGATGTCGGAGGGCGTGGTTTCGGCGCGGACGGGAGGTCGGTCTACGAAGAAGGAATCCAGATCCCGATCATGAAATTCGCCGAACGTGGCAAGGTCAACCGTGATCTCGTCAGAATTCTCGAGGTGAATGTCCGTGAGCCGCGGCAGGTCATTGGCGACTTCTATTCGCTTGCCGCGTGCAACGACGTCGGGCACCGACGGCTCGTGCAGATGATGGAGGAAATCAGCCTCCCGTCGCTTGACTTGCTGGGGGCCTATATATTCTCTCGAACGCGCGATGCGATGCGCGAGCGGATCAAGGCCCTACCGAAGGGAACGTGGGCGAACGAGCTGGTGACCGATGGTTATGAGGAGTCGATCAAACTTGCGGCAAGCGTGGCGGTTCGTGACGATGAAGTAATGGTAGACTTCACCGGCAGCGATCCGATGAGCCGCTGGGGCATCAACTGCCCCGGCATCTACAGCAAAGCCTATGCCTGCTACGCACTGAAATGCGTGGTGGCGCCGGATATCCCGAACAATGCGGCGTCCTTGTCGTTTTTCAACGTGGTATCGCCGGTCAATGTGCTCAATGCGGTGCGGCCGGCGCCGGTGGCGCTGCGGCATATCTTCGGCCACATGGTGCCCGACCTCGTCCTCGGCGCGCTGGCCCAGGCGCTTCCGGGAAAGATCCTGGCCGAGGGGGCGGGGGCGCTGTGGAACATCCACATATCTGTCCGGCCTGCGGCGGGCCGCGAAGGGCGGCGAGCGGAGGTATTGATGTTCAACTCTGGCGGTATGGGCGCGCGCCCGGGGCTCGACGGTTTGTCGGCCACCGCGTTTCCTTCCGGTGTTCATACGATGCCGGCGGAAGCGACCGAGCAGACTGGTCCGATCGTCATCTGGCGCAAGGAGCTGCGTCCCGATTCAGGCGGAGACGGCGAATTCCGCGGCGGGCTCGGCCAGGTCATTGAGATCGCACCTGAGGACGGCCACGAGTTCGACTTTTCCGCGATGTTTGATCGCTCTCGCCACGCGCCGAAGGGGCGTGACGGCGGTATGGAGGGCGCTGTCGGCGTCGTGAAACTCGATGATGGAACGAAGATGCGGTCGAAGGGTTGGCAGCACGTGCCTGCGGGACGCCGGCTGGTGCTGGAACTGCCCGGTGGCGGCGGCTATGGCGATCCGGTCAATCGCTCCGAGGCGGCGAGAGCCGAGGATCGGGCCAAGGGATATATTGTGGAGCAATGAGCATGAATTACATTTCAACCAGCCTTTCGGCGGTGAAACCGTCGGCGTCGATGGCGGCATCGATGGCGGCGCAAGCGCTGCGCGCGACCGGTGTGGATGTGATCGACCTCGGGCTCGGCGAGCCGGATTTCCCGACCCCTGCACACATCATTGAAGCGACCTACAAGGCGGCGCTGGCGGGCGAAACGCACTACACCGCTGCCGCGGGGACCCCGGCTCTGCGCGAGGCGGTGGTGGAGAAATTCCGCCGCGAGAATGGCCTGGACTATCGGGTCGAGGACATCGTCGTCGCGAATGGCGCCAAACAGGTCATCTTCAATGCGCTTTTGGCGACGCTGAACCATGGCGACGAAGTGATCCTGGCGGCGCCGTATTTCGTCTCGTATCCGGAAATGGTCAGGTTGCTCGGCGGCGTGCCGATCATCGCCGATTGTCCCGCCGCGACGGGTTTTCGCCTGACGCCGGCGGCCCTCGAGGCGGCGATCACGCCGAGGACGAAATGGCTGTTTCTCAACATGCCAAACAATCCTTCTGGTGCCGTCTACTCCGGTGCGCAGCTTGGCGCGCTCGCGGAGGTGCTCGAGCGGCACCCGAAAGTGCTGATTCTATCCGACGAAATTTACGAGCACATCATTTTCGACGGCCGTGATTTCATTTCCTTTGGCAAGGCCTGCCCGCAGTTGCGGGAGCGAACGCTCATCGTCAACGGCGTTGCCAAAGCCTACGCCATGACCGGCTGGCGCATCGGCTACGCGGCCGGACCGGCACCGCTGGCAAAGGCGATGAACACGGTGCAAAGCCAGTCCTGCACCTCCGTCGCCGCCCCCATGCAGGCCGCCGCTCTCGCCGCACTCAGCGGCCCGCAGGATTGCGTGCCAATGTTTCGCGCGGCCTTTGAGCGCCGACGCGACCTCGTTGTTGCTGGCATCGCGCGTATCAAAGGGCTGACTCTGCCGCCACCCGACGGCGCCTTCTATGCCTATATCGGTTGCGAGGCCCTTATCGGTCGTCACACTCCGTCGGGTATGGTTCTCAAGGATGATGTTGCCGTGGTGAACTATCTTCTTGCGGAGGGGCATGTGAGCGGAGTGCCGGGTACCGCTTACGGATTTTCGCCGTTTTTCCGCATTTCGACGGCCACCGCCGATGCCATACTGGTCGAGGCCGTGGCCCGGATCGGGCGGGCGATCGCCGCCCTTGCGCCTGCGGGAGGCGAAGCATGAGTCATCGTTTCGACACGCTGCTCATCACCGGTGCCGCCGGCAGGCTCGGATCGCAGCTGCGCCGCGGGCTTGCTCCGCTTGCCCGGCGGCTGCGCGTCTCGGACCAGACGGCTGTTGCCGATCTGCAGGCGAACGAAGAGGCGGTGATCTGCGATCTGGCCGATGCCGAGGCGGTGCTGAGAATGACACAGGGTGTCGATGCCATCGTTCATTTCGGTGGCGCGGCGCTGGAGACGAGTTGGGAGACGATCCTCAGCGCCAATATCCGTGGCGGCTACAATATCTATGAAGGCGCCCGGCGGAACGGAGTGAAGCGCGTCGTCTATGCTTCGTCGGTTCATGCGATCGGATATCATGGGGTCGAAGAGCATATCGACGCCAGTGCGCCGCACAGACCGGACAGCCTTTATGGCGTTTCGAAATGTTTTGTCGAAGATCTCAGTCGGCTTTATTGGGATAAATTTAATATCGAGACGGCTTGCTGCCGGATCTTTTCCTCTTTTGACCAATACACGGACCGCCGCATGCTGTGGTCAATGCTTACGTTCGATGACTGCGTGCGGTTGGTCGAGGCCTGCCTGACAGCGCCGCGCGTGGCGCATTCGGTTATCTTCGGAACCTCGAACAACCGCCACCAGATGGTGGACAACCGCCTCGCGGGCCATATCGGCTTTGAGCCGCTGGACAGCACGGAGGTCCATCGAGCCGAGGTTGAAGCGCGCCTGCCTGCGGCCGATCCTGATGCGCCCGCGGTGCGCCATCTCGGCGGCTGGTTCGTCAACCTCGGCCATCCGGACGATGAGCCGAAGCCGACGCCCGC
Source organism: Pseudomonadota bacterium (assembly GCA_021784255.1). Taxonomy (GTDB): domain Bacteria; phylum Pseudomonadota; class Alphaproteobacteria; order Acetobacterales; family Acetobacteraceae; genus JAJXXT01. The sequence continues at coordinate 4,462 of JAJXSZ010000026.1, forward strand.
GAGCGTGGCGCCAGTCAAACTGAACGGGTGATTCCGCCATCGATGCGCAGGCTTTGGCCGGTGATATAGCTGGCAGCGTCGGAGACGAGGAAGGCGATGGCAGCCGCCACTTCGTCAACGCGTCCGTAGCGGCCGAGCGGAACGCTTTGCCGACGTTCCTCGCTGGCGGGGAGGCTGTCGATCCAGCCCGGCAGCACATTGTTCATGCGCACGTTGCTGGCGGCGAACGCGTCAGTGAAGATCTTGGTGTAGGCGGCAAGGCCCGAACGGAAGACGGCGGAAGTCGGGAACATCGCGCTCGGTTCGCTAGCCCAGGCGGTCGAGATGTTGACGATCGCGCCGCCCATCTGTGCGCGCATGATCGGGGCAATCAGGCGCGTCGCGCGCACGACGTTCAGGAAATAGACCTCCATGCCGGCGTGCCATTGCTCGTCGGTGATGTCGAGGATCGGTGCGCGCGGGCCGTGCCCGGCGCTGTTGACCAGGGCGTCGACCCGCCCCCAGCGCGCCATCGTGCCGTCGACCAGGCGCTTGAGGTCGTCTGACGACTGGTTGGAGCCGGTGACGCCGTAGCCGCCGAGCTCGCGCGCGAGCGCCTCTCCCCTGCCCGACGAAGACAGGATCGCGATGCTGAAGCCGTCGGCTGCCAGCCTCCTGGCTGCCGCCGCGCCCATGCCGGTGCCGCCCGCCGTGATGATCGCAACTTTTCCGTTCATGATCTGCCTTCCTGAGTGCGTCCGCTCGGGCGCAACCAATGACAGGAATCCCCCGGCGCGACGAGCCCGGCGTTACGAGCGGTCGATGCGGGTCGGCACGATCCGTCGCCGTATGGCGCCGAGTGGATTCGACACGCGGAGCGATGGTACGGAAAATCCGAGGGCCCGTTGGTGAGAGGCCCGTCAGGTCGCTGCGGATCCGGACGTGACCATGACTGTCGAAGTCGGCCAGGCGCGCCATTGCTGTGCCGCGCGTGTCGTGGCGCGGCGGTGAAAGCCGAGAGCCACGAAGCGGTGAAGCTCGATCGCTTACTGAGGTGCCAGAATTGATTTCGTCGGCGGTTTCGATGAATCGACAAGGAAATTGTCCGGGCTATGCTTGACGATGGTAAAGAATATCTATACTGATCACCTAGTAAAAGAGCCCCCGGAGGGGGCATTCCTTCATGGCATATGAAGGACGGGAGGAACAAGGCTAATGCCAAGCCGTAACGCGCTGGGAGGTTGTTGTCGGGGCGCGCCGTCTTGGTGGTCGCGAGGCCCGCACCTTTCCGCGGCTGGCGTCGCGTCCGTGGCGATGTCGTATGCAGATAAGTTGATGTCGCTGGCGGTCATGCGACCGCGAATATCTTCACCATCGTTGATGGGTTGCCGGGTCGCCATTGGGCCCCGGGGAGGCCAGCGGAGAGCTGTGGGTGTCAACGTCAACCGTAAGCCCGACCCGATCTGGGCGGCAGCCTTCAGGAGAGTCACATGACTGACGACGCGCGTGCTGATTTTGGTTGTTCCCCGACGATGATTCATGGCGACATGTCGCGGCGCCGATTGCTCGGCGCGACCGCGGCGGTTGGCGCTTCCGGCCTGTTGCTGCCGGTGGCGGCGCGGGCGGCCTCGAAGCCGCCGACGCGCCCGACCGGGCATATGACCATTGGGTTCTCGCAAGAACCGACGGTCTTCAATCCGCTGATGCCCCACATCGAAGTCGATCAAGGTGTGCACTGGAACTTGTTCAGCCCGCTGTGGCTCGCCAACGAAAAGGGGGAGCTGGTGCCGCAGCTCGCGGCCGAGGTCCCGACGATCGCCAATGGCGGCATCTCCAAGGATGGGCTGTCATGGCGCGTGAAGCTGCGCCCCGGCGTGAAGTGGCACGACGGTCAGCCGTTCTCGGCAAGCGACGTGAAGTTCTCGTTTGATCTGCTGAACAACCCGAAGTTCCGCGCGTGGTCGCGCGGCGGCTATGAGCTGATGCGCGACATCAAGGTGGAAAGCCCCACCGAGATCACGTGGACGATGGCGAAGCCGTATGCGCCGATGATTTCGATCCTGTGCTGGACGTTCATGGTGCCGGAGCACATCCTCGGCAAGGCGGCGGATCCGAACACGTCTCCGTTCAATCAGGCGCCGGTCGGTACCGGCGCGTTCATGTGGAAGCAGCGCGTCCCCGGCGATCATATCACGCTGGAGGCCAATCCCCACTACTTCGGTACCGGACCTTATCTTCAGGAAATCGTCTTCAAGTACATCCCGGATCTGACGGTGATGTTCACGCAGTTCCAGACCGGTGCGATCGATTATATCGGTCTGCAGGGCATCACCGCGGACCATTACGCCCAGGCCAAGAAGCTCAAGGATCGCACGGTCGTCGTCGGCCCGGCGCCGTTCGTCGAGAGCATCATGATGAATCTCTCCAAGCCGCAGTTCAAGGACCAGGTCGTCCGGGAAGCGCTGTATTACGGCATGGATAACAAGACGATCGTGGAGCAGATCTACTATGGCCTCCCGAAGCTGACGTCGTCGTATCTCCCGACGCAGTCCTGGGCCTACAACCCGCATGTGGCGCCGCATGTCTATGACCCGGCGAAGGCGAAATCCATCCTCGATGCGGCGGGCTGGAAGCCGGGCAGTGGCGGGATCCGCGAAAAGAACGGCGTGCGCCTGAGCTTCCAGAATTCGACCACGGCGGGCAACCATGTGCGCGAGCAGGCGCAGCAACTGCTGCAGCAGAATTGGCAGGATATCGGCGTCGAGATGAAGATCAAGAACATGCCGCCGGCCGTGATCTGGGGCGATTATTTCAATATGTCGCACTACGACACGGTCATGGTTGGCGAGGACTTCATGACCGGCCCCGACCCCGATGTGTCGCAGTTTTTCCTTAGCGCGGCCATTCCGGCCAAGGGTGGGGCGGGGCAGAACACAATGGAGTACACCAACCCCGTGGTGGACAAGTTACTACAGGAGGGCGCGTCGACGTTCGATCACACTACGCGACAGAAAGACTATTGGAAGGCTGCGGAGCTTATCCGCCACGATCTGCCCCTTCTTGCCATCTTCCAGTACGCGACGATCGAAGGGACCAAGAAAAACCTGATGGGCTACGCGCCGAGTGTCTATGTGTCGACAAACACCTGGAACGTGAATACGTGGTATTGGGCTACTTGAGCCGGGGCACCGGCATGGCGGGTGGGAAGCGATGATTCGCTTCCTGCTCCGCCGGCTGGCGCAATCCCTGTTGCTACTGTGGCTGGTCTCCGTCATCGGCTTTGCGGTGCTCCATCTGGCGCCGGGTGGGCCGTTGGCGGAGTTCACGCTCATCCCTGGCATGACGACGGCCCAACTGAAGCTGATCGCGCATCAGATGGGATTGGACCGTCCGCTCCCCGTGCAATACTGGGAATGGTTCCGGCGCATGCTGGTCGGCAATTGGGGGCGTTCGTATCGCGACAGCCAGCCCGTGCTCGACGTCATCGCCTCGCACCTTGGGCCCACGCTGGAACTCATGGTGAGCTCGACGATCATCGCCATACTCCTCGGAACCTGGGTCGGGGTGTTGGGAGCGATCCGGCGCTATTCGGTGTTTGACTACCTGGCCACCGTCGGTGCGATGATTGCTCTCTCGATCCCGACATTCTGGTTCGGACTCGTCGTCATCTACATCTTTTCCGTCGAGCTCGCCTGGCTCCCGGCGGGTAACCTCTACACGATAGGCAACGGCTCCTTCGTCGATTACGCGGTGCACCTGATTTCGCCCTCGATCGTTCTGGCGCTGGTGACGATCGCGATCTGGAGCCGGTATTTGCGCGCCTCCATGCTGGAGGTCGTGAATCAGGACTATATCCGCACGGCGCGCGCGAAAGGTATGCCGGAACGAACGATCCTATTCCGGCACACGATCCGCAACGCCTTGCTGCCGATGATCACCATCGCCGGCCTGCAGCTGCCGACGCTGCTCTCCGGCGCGCTGGTGACCGAAACGGTCTTCACCTGGCCCGGCATGGGGCGGCTTTTTCTCGATTCGATCGGTTACCGCGACTACCCGGTAGTGATGGGAATCCTCATGTTTTCGGCCGTTCTCGTGCTGCTCGGCAACCTCATCGCGGATCTGCTTTACGCGGCCGCCGATCCGCGCATCCGGCTGGACTGAGGCGGAGATCGGCATGGCAGTTGCGGCTGACATCACTCCCCGGGAGAGCCCGAAGCGGCGCGCGCGCAACCGTGCCCTGGCGCGCTTCGTGCGCCACCGCCTCGCCTTGTTCGGCCTCGGGGCGATCATCGTCCTGGTGCTGCTATGCGCGGTCGGGCCCTACCTTTGGCCCTACAACGATCTGCGGATCGACATAAGCCACCGTTTTGCGGTGCCGTTCATGAGCGCGCATATCCTCGGGGCGGACGCGCTGGGGCGCGATCTGTTCGCGCGCCTCATGATCGCGGGGCGGGTTTCGCTGACCGTTGGTTTCGCGGCGATGGCGATCAGTACCGTCATCGGCACCCTGGTCGGCACGGTCGCCGGCTATTTCGGCGGAGCCGTCGGCAGCATGCTGATGCGTTTTGTCGATGCCGTTCTCTGCTTCCCGTCGATCTTCCTGCTCCTGGCGCTCGCGGCCTTCGTGCAGCCCAATCTCTTCACCATCACGCTGGTGATCGCGGCGACGGCCTGGATGGAGGTGGCGCGGGTCGTCGAAGCGCAGATCCGTTCGTTGCGAGAGCGGGATTTCGCACTTGCGGCCCGGGTACTTGGCGCGTCGGATGCGCATATCATGTTTCGCGAGCTGTTGCCGAACGCGATCGCGCCGATCGTCGTCGCCTCGACGCTGAATGTCGCCCGCGCCATCCTGCTCGAGGCCTATGTCAGCTTCCTCGGATACGGCATCCAGCCGCCGACGCCGAGCTGGGGCAATATGCTCAACAACGCACAGGAATATCTCGCGACGGCTCCCTGGCTTGCGCTGCTGCCGGGTCTTTTCATTATCCTGGCAGTCACCGGGTTTAACTTCGTCGGCGACGGATTGCGCGACGCTCTCGATCCCCGGCTCGACATCACATGACGCCACCGCCGCGCATGGACCCGGACGCATTGCTGCAGGTGGAAGATCTGAGCGTGCGGTTCCGCAGCGACACGGGTGTGGTGTCGGCCCTCAATGGCGTGACTCTTGCCGTCCGGCCCGGGGAGACCGTGGCGTTGGTGGGCGAGTCGGGCTCGGGAAAGAGTGTCACCAGCCTTGCCATCATGCGCCTGACGCCATCGCCGCCCGGGTGCGAGGTCGGTGGGCGCGTGTGGCTGCGCGGAACCGACGGCCGGCCGGTCGACCTGTTGGCGCTGCCCGGCGAAGCGATGCGCAAAGTGCGGGGCGACCGGATCGCCATGATCTTTCAGGAGCCGATGACCTCACTCAATCCGGTGCTGACGATCGGCGAGCAGATCGCCGAGGCGATCGCCGTGCACCGGGGTACGTCGCGGGCCAGTGCATGGAATGCGGCCGGCGAGCTGCTCGAACTTGTCGGCATCCCCGAGCCTCGGGCGCGACTGGCCACCTACCCGCACCATCTGTCGGGCGGCATGCGTCAGAGGGTGATGATCGCGATCGCGCTTTCCTGCGATCCGGCCTTGCTGATCGCAGACGAGCCAACGACGGCGCTCGACGTCACAGTGCAGGCGCAGATTCTCGATCTGCTGCGACGGTTGCAGAAGCGCACCGGTATGGCGGTGATCTTCATTACTCACAATCTCGGGGTCGTCGCCGAGATCGCCGACCGGGTGATGGTGATGTATGCGGGGCGCATCGTCGAAGAGGCGGCGATGCGCACGCTGTTCCAGGCACCGCGCATGCCTTACACGGTCAAGCTCATGCGTTCCGTGCCGCGGCTGCAGATCGGCGGTGAGCGTGTCGCACTGGAGGCGATCCCGGGCAGCGTCCCCGACCCGACGAACCTGCCGCCAGGCTGCGCGTTCGCGCCGCGTTGCAGCCACGCTATGGAAGGGACATGCGATGTGGTGGGTCCCGACCTCGAGGAAGTGCAGCCAGGTCATTTCGTGCGCTGTGTCCGCTGGCGCGAGCTTGCGGGTGGGACCGCGCGATGAGTACGCCTGACGAAACGATCATCGAGGTCGCCGATCTGCGTAAATGGTTCCGGATTGGCGGCGGCATGTTCTCGCGATCGGGCGTTGACGTGAAGGCTGTCGACGGGGTCTCGTTCTCGGTTCGCCGTGGCGAGATCCTCGGGCTTGTGGGCGAATCCGGCTCCGGCAAGACCACCGTCGGGCGCACCCTGCTGCGACTGACAGAGCCGACGGATGGAACGATCCGTTTCCGCGGTCAGGACATCACCCATCTGCCGAAGCGCGCGATGCGCCCGATCCGCCGAAAGCTTCAGCTCGTGTTCCAGGATCCGTTCGCCTCGCTCAATCCGCGCATGACGGTGGGGCGCATCGTCGCCGCTCCGCTCATCGTCCATGAGCCGCGGATGGGGCAGGCCGAGCGGGCGGAGCGCGTAGCGGAGATGCTGCAGATGGTCGGCCTCCTGCCCGGGCATGCGGGGCGCTTTCCGCACGAGTTCTCCGGCGGCCAGCGTCAACGTATCGGCATCGCCCGCGCGCTCATGCTCCGGCCCGATTTCCTCGTCGCCGACGAGCCGGTCTCGGCGCTCGATGTTTCGATCCAGGCGCAGATCGTCAATCTGCTGCTCGACCTTCGTGCGCGCTTCTCGCTGGCGATGCTGTTCATCTCGCACGACCTCGCCGTGGTGGGCCATCTCTGCGACAAGGTGGCGGTGATGTATCTCGGCCGTATGGTCGAGAGCGCGCCGACCATCGAGCTGTTTGCCAACCCGCGCCACCCCTATACCGAAGCGTTGTTTTCCGCGGTGCCGGATCCCGACCCGGAGGTTCGGCGCTCGCGCATCATCCTCAGCGGCGATATTCCGAGCCCGATCAATCCGCCGTCCGGCTGTGTCTTTCGGACCCGCTGCCGCTACGCGCTTCCCGCCTGCGCGGGCGATGTTCCGCCGCTGCGCAACGTCGCGCCAAACCACCAGAGCGCGTGCATACGCGACGATCTCGCTCTGCAGCCGGCGATGTAGCCGCCGACCGAGCGGCGCGCTGCGTCAGATGCTGGACATCGGCCGAACGCGCGTGCCGTCCGTGAAGCGCGAGAAACGGAAATCCTTCGGATTAACGACGGGGGATTTACCCATGGCGAGATCAGCAACCAGGCGCCCGGCGCCCGGGCCGATGCCGAAGCCGTGGCCGGAGAATCCAGTGGCGATGATGAGGCCCGGCACGCCCTCGACCGGGGAGATCACCGGAACGGCATCGGGCGTCACGTCGATCATCCCGGCCCATTCCTGGACCACCTGTGCCGCGGCGAAGGCCGGGAATGTCTGCTTCAGTCGCTCGAGTGCCTGGCGCAGGAAGACGCGATCCGGCTCGGGGTCGAGGACGCGGGTCTTCTCGTAGGCGGACACCTGGTCCAGCGGCACGGACTTTGCTTCCCGCCATTCCTGCATGAAGCGATGGTCCAGCCGCAGCTTCAGGCTCTTGGATTCCATCAGCAATGCCGGCAGGAAATTGGGGAGGAAGCGAAAATTGTCGGCAACGATGGGAGCAACGTTCACGTAGCCGTTGGCGATGTTGTAGCCGCCGTCGAGGCGCCGGCGAAAGGCGAACTCACCGCCCCAGAACGCGGTCTCCGGCGCGCCTTCGAGCGGCGCCGTGCGCATCACGCTGGCCCGGACCTTGAGCTGCGGCAGCGTGATGCCGAGGTCCTTGAGAAAGCGGCGCGACCAGGCGCCGGCCGCGACGACGACAGTGTTGCAGGCGATGCGGCCATGTTCCGTCACCACGGCGGATATCGCACCACCGCTGCGCTCCACGCCGCGGACGGCACAACTGCCGAGGATCGCCGCTCCGGCGCGGCGTGCCGCCGTGGCGATCGCGGGTGCTGCCTTCTGTGGCTCCGCGCGCCCGTCGGAGGCGCAGTAGAGCGCTGCCTTCCACCGGCCACGGGCGCCGGGCATGACGCGCTCCATCTCGTCGCCGGAGATCATCCGCGCGTCGATCTGATAGGCACGGGCCTGGCCGAGCCATGTCTCGTAGCGGGCCACGGCGGCATCGTCCGCTGCCGCGAAGGCGATGCCGGTGGCGCGGAATCCCGTTTCGCCCTCGACCCGTTCGTTCATCTCGCCCCACAGGCGCAGGCTCTCGACGATGAGCGGGAACTCGCGCGGATCACGCCGCGCCTTGCGCACCCAGCCCCAATTGCGGCTGGATTGTTCGCCGGCGATGTGTCCCTTTTCGCAGAGCGCGACCGAAACCCCTTTTTGCGCCAGGTACAGCGCGGCGCTGGTCCCGATGATCCCGCCACCGACGATCACGACATCGGCACGAGTGGGAATCTTGTCTTCCGGCGGAACCGGATCGACGGCTGGACCCATGTCAGTCCCCTCCTGATGCACCTGCGATCGCCATGATGGGATCACGCCGGGCGTCTCGATCGCGAAAAGCCGTGATCGGCGGAGTGCGCGGGCATCCGAGCGGTCGATACGGCGGTGATCATCGGCGCTCGCGGCGGAATTTGTCAAACGGCGGCGGCCCTGCCCTACGCGATATCCGGTGTAACCGGCTTTCTCTCCCGCATGGGCGGGTGCCCGAAGGCGGCGCGATAGATGCGGGAGAAATGACTGGCGCTGGTGAAGCCGCAGGCGACCGCGACTTCCAGCACCGACAGGCTGGTCTGGCGGAGCAGCAGGCGCGCGCGGTCGAGCCGCACGTGGCGGTCGTGGGTCCTCGGCGCGACGCCGAGATGCGTCCGGAAGAGCCGCTCCAGCTGCCGCACGGAGAGGCCGGCCAGGGCCGCGAGTTCTCGCGGCGACAAAGGAGCGTCGGTTTGGGCCTCGATCGCCGCGAGGACCTTCTGCAGAGCCGGGTTGCCGACGCCGAGGCGCGGACCGGGCGCCATCCGGTCCGGGCCGGTGCTGGCGCGGATCTCGGTCTGCAGGAACCAGTCGCTGACGCGCCTGGCGAGCGCCGCGCCGTGCTGGCGGGCGATCAGTTCGTGCAACAAGTCGAGCGGCGCTGTGCCGCCGCTGCAGGTCACGCGGTCGCGGTCGATTTCATAGCGCGAGCGCCGCAGGTCAAGGTCGGGAAAGTCTTCGCGGAAACTCTCGGCGTGTTCCCAGTGCAAGGTGCAGCGATAGCCGCGCAGCAGACCGGCGCGAGCGAGAATATAGGCACCGCCGGAAATTCCACCGATGGCGAGCTTGCTTTGCGACAGGCGGCGCAGCCGCGTCAGCGTGGCGCGGTCGCGGAAGGCAGCCGGGTTGCCACCGGCGACCACGAACAGGAGGTTCAGCGTTGCGGCGTCTTCCAGCCGCAGGTCGGGCGTGATGGTCACGCCGTTCGACGCCGCGACCGCCGCTCCGTCGGGCGAGAGATGGCGCCAGCGATACAGGGGCTGGCCGGAGAGCGTGTTGGCTGCGCGCAGCGGTTCGCTGGCGGAGGCGTACGAGAGCAGGCTGAAATTCGGGATCAGCAGATAACCGATCGTCGTTGCTGGGCTGTCGTGTACAAGCAAGGGGATGTCGCTGGCGGTCATGTCGGGCGATGTTGAGCGCTTACCCTGGAACTTGTCACGTCCTTCATGAGCCCGGATCGCATGACGTATTCATTATGGCGGGTCGCGCGGGAGGCGTTGCGCGGCAACACCGGGTGGGAGCCGGCTTGGCGTGATCCGGCGCCGAAGCCACGTTACGATGTCATCGTCGTCGGCGGTGGCGGGCATGGTCTGGCGACCGCCCATTACCTCGCGAAGCTGCACGGCATCACCAATGTCGCCGTGCTGGAAAAGAGCTGGATCGGCTCGGGCAATGCCGGGCGCAATACCACCATCATCCGCTCCAACTATCTGCTGCCCGGCAATGAGGTTTTCTACGAGCACTCGATGAAGCTCTGGGAAGGGCTGGAGCAGGACCTCAACTTCAACACGATGGTCAGCCAGCGCGGTGTGCTGAATCTTTTTCATTCCGACGGCGAGCGCGACGCGGCGGCGCGCCGCGGCAATTCGATGCGGTTGCACGGGGCGGATGGCGAACTGCTCGACGCCGCGCAGGTCCGCGCCATGGTGCCGCTGCTGGACTTCGACAACGCGCGGTTCCCGATCACGGGCGGGTTGTTGCAACGGCGCGGCGGTACCGCGCGGCACGACGCGGTGGTCTGGGGATATGCCCGCGCCGCGGACCGTCGTGGCGTCGACATCATCCAGAATTGCGAAGTGACCGGGATCCGCGTGGAAGGCGGGCGCGTGCGCGGCGTGGAGACCACGCGCGGGTATATCGCGGCCGGCAAGGTGGGGCTCGCCTGCGCGGGAAACACCTCGCGCGTCGCCGCGATGGCGGGTTTGCGGCTGCCGATCGAGAGCCACGTGCTGCAGGCCTTCGTCTCCGAAGCAATCAAGCCGCTGGTCCATACGGTGATGACGTTCGGCGCCGGACATTTCTACATCAGTCAGTCCGACAAGGGGAGCCTGGTCTTCGGCGGCGACATCGACGGCTACAACTCATATGCGCAGCGCGGCAGCCTGCCGATCGTCGAGCACGTGGCGGAGGCCTGCGTGGCGCTGTTGCCGTGCACGGGACGGCTGCGGATGCTGCGCTCGTGGGGCGGGGTCATGGACATGTCGATGGATGGCTCGCCGATCATCGACCGCACACCGGTCGATGGGCTCTACCTCAATGCCGGCTGGTGCTATGGCGGGTTCAAGGCCACGCCCGCTTCCGGCTGGTGTTTTGCCCACACCATCGCTCACGACCAGGCGCATGCGCTGAACGCCGCGATGCGGCTCGACCGGTTCGCCACGGGCGCCCTGATCGACGAGAACGGCGCTGGCGCCCAACCGAACCTCCACTAAGGGAGACGGGAATGCGTATTCCCTGTCCGCATTGCGGCGAGCGTGGCAACGAGGAATTCCTCTATCGTGGCGCGGCCTGCCTGCCTCGCCCGTCGGCAGAGGCGCCCGATGCGCAATGGCATGATTATGTCTATCTGCGCGACAATCCGGCTGGCAGCCACCGCGAACTGTGGCAGCACGTGCATGGCTGCCGGCGGTGGCTGGTGCTGACACGCGACACCCGGACGCACGCGATCGCGGCCGCGGTCGATGTTGCCGCGGCGGCGCCATGACAAACCGTCTCCCGCAAGGCGGGCTGATCGACCGGTCCGTCACGATACCGTTTCGTTTTGATGGGGTGGCATATACCGGCCATCCTGGTGACACGCTCGCCTCGGCGCTGCTGGCCAGCGGCGTGCGACTGTTCGGGCGTTCCTTCAAGTATCACCGGCCGCGCGGCCTGCTGTCCGCAGGCTCGGAAGAGCCGAACGCGCTGGTCGAGTTGCGTGAGGGAGCGCGGCGGGAGCCGAATATTCCGGCGACGATGGTCGAGCTCCATCCCGGTCTGGTTGCGGCGAGCCAGAACCGGTTCCCCTCGCTGCGGTTTGACCTGTTGGCGGCGAACGGCCTACTGGCGCCGGCGTTTGCCGCTGGCTTCTACTACAAAACCTTCATGTGGCCGGCGACATTCTGGGAAAAACTCTATGAGCCGCTGATCCGCCGCGCTGCCGGCTTGGGCCGGTCGGCGACCGAGCCCGACCCGGATCATTACGAGCGCGCGACGCTGTTCTGTGACGTGCTGGTGGTCGGCGGTGGTGCCGCGGGCCTGGCGGCGGCACGCGAGGCAGGGCGGAGCGGGGCGCGGGTGGTGCTGTGCGACGAGGCGCCGCGCCTGGGTGGCTGGCTGCTCTCCGAACCCGGCCCGATCGGCAGCCAGCCGGCGGCGACCTGGGCGGAGGAAACCCTGGCGGAACTCCGGGCGATGGACGACGTGCGGGTGATGCCGCGCACCACGGTCCTCGCGACGTTCGATCACGGAACGTACGTCGCGGTGGAGCGGGTTGCGGACCACAAGCCCGTGCCCGACGGCGGCGAGCCGCGCCAACGTCTGTGGCATATCATCGCGCGCCGCTCGATCGTCGCGTGTGGCGCCACCGAACGCCCGTTGGTGTTCGGTGGCAACGATCGACCGGGCGTGATGCTGTCCGGCGCCGTGCGGACCTATCTGAACCGTTACGCTGTCGCACCGGGGCGACGGGTCGTGATCGCCACCGCGGGCGACGACGGCTGGAGCCTGCTCGCCGACTGCCGATACCTCGGCGTGGAAGTGGCGGCGATCATCGACCGCCGCGAGACAGTCCCCTCCGATCGCCTCGACCTCGCCCGTCGTGCCGGCGCGCAGGTGTTCGCTGGCGGGCATATCGGCGGAACCGCCGGCGCCAAAGGGTTGCACGCAGTCGAGGTCGTCGATGCCGGCGGGAAGCACCATCGACTGGCGGCCGATCTGCTGGCGATGGCCGGCGGCTGGACCCCGGCGATCGGCCTTGCCTGCCACCTCGGCGCCAAGCCGGAGTGGAGCAATGAGGCCTCCGCCTTCCTGGCGACCGGGGCGCCACCGGGAATGCGCATTGTCGGCGGGGCTGCGGGATCGGTCGGGCTGGCCCAGGCGCTCGAGAGCGGGGCGCATAGCGGAGCGGAAGCAGCTTCGGCGTGCGGCTTCGCGGTCGCGGTGCACCCGGTGGCGACGCAAGGCGAAGCAGCCGCACCGCTATGGCTCATGCCCGCCAACCGGCAGAAGGCGTTCGTCGACTTCCAGCACGATGTCGCCGTCTCCGACGTGGCGCTCGCCCATCGCGAAGGGTATCGTTCGGTCGAGCATCTCAAGCGCTACACGACCCTGGGCATGGCGACGGACCAGGGACGGACGGCGAACGTCAACGGCCTGGCGCTCATGGCCCAGCTGACAGGCCGTGATATCGCCGCCACCGGCACGACACGCCTGCGCCCGCCCCATACGCCGGTCGCGATCGGCGCGCTCGCGGGAATGCATCGTGGCCGCGACTATCGTCCGACCCGCTTGGCGCCGGCGCATGGGTGGGCACGCGAACGGGGCGCGGTCTTCATCGAGGCGGGGCCGTGGCTGCGGGCGCAGTATTTTCCGCGGCCGGGCGAAACCGACTGGCTGCAATCCGTCACCCGCGAGGTCCAGGCCGTACGCAACGGGGTGGGGCTCTGCGACGTTTCGACCCTGGGCAAGATCGAGCTGGTCGGCGGCGACTGCGCGACGTTCCTTGACCGGGTCTACGTCAACACAATCGCGACGCTGCCGGTCGGCCGCGCGCGCTACGGCCTGATGCTGCGCGAGGACGGATTCGTGCTCGACGACGGCACGGTTGCGCGTCTC